>DAIRWC010000228.1:0-3194 GCA_036802505.1 Solirubrobacterales bacterium | reverse complement strand
CCCCGCAGGGGTGCGCCCGGTGTAGCCCCAGAGGCCGCGCGCGTGGTTGCTCATCTTCGGCTTCTCCAACAGCTCTTGCGCCAGCAGCAGCGCCCGGCCGGGGTCGCCGACGAGGATCGCGTCCGGGGCCATCGGGGCGGTGGGTCTCAGCCGGGCGGGCATCGGGTCGGCGCATCCTTCCACTGATGAGAGAGCCGCGCCTGGGATTTTCGCCAGCCGTCTAATTACAGGCCGCGCGGCGCTTCGTAGGTTGGCTGCGGATGAAAAAAGTAGAGGCATTCATTCGCCATGAGGCGTTCGAGCCGATCAGGGCCGAGCTGCTCGACAAGGGATTCCCGTCCCTCTCGCTCGGCGAGGTCAAGGGCTCGGGCCGTCAGAAGGGCGTGGTCGAGAAATACCGTGGCTCGGCTCTCACCGTCAGCGTCCGGCCGAAGCTGAAGTTGGAGGTCGTGGTCGAGGACAAGGACAAGTCGCTGGTCGTCGAGACGATCCTCAAGCACGCCCGCACGGGCGAGGTCGGCGACGGCAAGATCTTCGTCCTCCCGGTGGAGGAGGCGATCCGCATCCGCACGGGCGAGGACGGCGAGGCGGTGCTCCAGGCGCACGCGGAGGAGGAGGTCCCCACTTCCGGTTAGCCTCGACCGTTCTCGATGGCTGCCGACGAACGTATTTCCCTGAGCGAGGCCGCGCGGCGATCGGGCGTCTCGGCGAGCACGCTGAAGCGTTGGGCGGAAGAGAGGATCGTTCCCGTGCGCCGTGGCCGCTGGACCGCCGCTGCGGCGGCGCAGGCACGCGTAGTGGCCCGGATGCGGGAGCGCGGTCACTCGCTGGACGAACTGAAGCGAGCGGGTCGCGAGGGCCGGTTGGCCTTTGGCTTCGTTGAGGATCTCTTCCCCAGTCCGGAGGAGCAGGTCACCGTGGAGAGCGTGGCCGCCGAGACCGGCCTCGAGCCGGAGCTGGTCGAGCGCATCCTCGTCATCCTCGGCACGCCACTCGGCCAGCAGCGGCTGCTCAGTCCCGAGGACGTCAAAGCGCTGCGCCACTGCGCCCGGGTCTTGGCCGCCGGCTTCCCCCTCGTCGCCTTTCTGCAGCTGGTCCGGGTCTACGTGCAGTCGATGCGGCGGATCGCCGACGCCGAGGTGCGGCTCTTTCACCTCTATGTGCACGAGCAGTTGATCCGCGACGCGCTGCCCGAGCTGGAGATCGCCGAGGAGATGGGCGAGCTGGCCGCCGACATGCTGCCCCTGGCGGCGCCGCTGACCGACTACCTCCACACCCGCTACCTGCGCTACTTCACCGAACAGGACGTGGTCGGCCACATGGAGGCGGATCTCGACGCGGCAGCCTCCCACCTCGGCCAGGTCCCGGTCACTCTCTGCTTCATCGATCTCACCGGCTTCACCCGCTACACCGAGGAGCAAGGCGACCTGGAGGCGCTCGACGTGGTCGAGAACTTCGTCGAAACGGTCGAGGCGACGCTGCCGCCGGAGGCGACGATCGTGAAGACGATCGGCGACGAGGTGATGGTCATCTCGCCCGACCCGGCCTCGTTGACCGAGTGGGCGGTCGGCCTGCTCGATCGCTTCCCGGAGCGGCCGCGGCCCCGGGTCGGGATCCACTACGCGAACGCGTTCTACCGCGACGGCGACTACTTCGGCACTCACGTCAACCTCGTCCACCGCGTCGTCGACCGCGCCCAGGCAGGCGAGGTCTTGGTCACCGACAGCGTCACCGGCTCGTTGAAGGAACGTGGCCTGGTCTGCGAGCCGATCGGCGAAGTCAACCTCAAGGGCTTCCCCGTGGCGACCCCGCTGTACATAGTGCGTCGTGCGCCGGGGTGACCCCATCTCGGCAGGGGTTCCGCTTAACTTTTTCCGAAGACAGCTGATGGCTGTCCGCGGGCGCCTCCGCGGAAAAAGTACAAGACGCTCCACCCCTACCGAGATGGGGTCTAGTCGATGGAAAACGAAGACATGATCGACGCGGTGCGCGAGGGTGGGTTGCTGCTGCCGGGGTCACAGCTTGTGGCGATGCTGTCGGGGGGGAGAGATTCGGTCTGCCTGCTTGACCTTGCTGTGAGGCTGCTTGGCGCCCAGCAGGTGACGGCGCTGCATGTCAACTACGGCCTGCGCGACGACTCCGATGCCGACGAGCGGCATTGCGCTGAGCTTTGCGAGGCGCTCGGGATGCAGCTGGAGGTCGAGCGGCCACGCCGCCCGGAGGGCCCTGGAAACCTGCAGGCCTGGGCGCGCGACACGCGCTACGCGGCCGCGGCGGGTCTGGCCGAGGGAGAGGGGGCGTCCATCGCCACCGGGCACACCGCCGACGACCAAGTCGAGACGATCCTCTACCGGCTCGCCTCCTCGCCCAGCCGGCGCGCTCTGCTCGGCATGCGGCCGCGCGACGGCAGGCTGGTCAGGCCACTGCTCGGTTTCACCCGCGCGCAGACCACGACCTACTGCGAGCAGCGAGGACTCGCGTGGCGCGACGATCCGAGCAACGCGGAGGGCGCCTACGCCCGCAACCGCGTCCGCCACGGCCTCGCCCGCGCTCTCGCCGACGTCCACCCGGCCGCCGCGCAGAACGTCCTGCGCACGGCGGAGTTGCTGCGCGACGAGGCAGAGGTTCTGGACACCCTGGTCGCCGCCGAGCTCGACGGCTCGGGCGACTCGCCCCGCAACACGATCGAGCTCGAGCGGCTTGCCGAGTTGCCCCCGGCGCTGCGCCGCCTCGTCGTCCAACGGCTCGCCGACCGCGCTGCCGGCCGGCCGGTTGCCGGTGCTGCCCGTCACGCTGAGGAGGTCGCGGCCCTGCGCCGCACCGGCACCGCGATGCTCGACCTCGGCGGCGGCGTCCGCGCGATCGCCGAGCGCGGCACCCTGCGCGCCGAGCGTTAGTCTCGCGCTGATGACTGAGACGACGATCGGCGAGACGCTGGTCTCCGGTGAGGAGTTGCAACGGCGCGTCGCCGAGCTGGGCAAGCAGATCAGCGAGGACTACGCGGGCCGCGATCTGTTCATGGTCGGGGTGCTCAAGGGAGCGGTGATCTTCCTCGCCGACCTGATGCGCCATCTGGACGTCGCCTGCGAGATCGACTTCATGGCCGTCTCCAGCTACGGCTCGCAGACCGACTCCTCAGGCGTCGTGCGCATCCTCAAGGACCTCGACGCGCCGATCGAAGGCCGCCACGTGCT
>DAIRWC010000227.1:0-3201 GCA_036802505.1 Solirubrobacterales bacterium | reverse complement strand
TGGGACCGGCGGACGGCGAAGAACGTCGATTTCTTCGCCGCCAACTCGACCGCGGTTCAGGATCGGATCCACGAGTGCTACGGCCGCGAGTCGGCGGTCATCCACCCGCCCGTCGACACCGTCTACTACGACCTGCCGGAGGCCCCGGTGGAGCGGACCCGGGCACTGGCCGTCTCCCGGTTCGTCCCCTACAAGAGCGTCGCCTTGGCGATCGAAGCCTGTGCTGCGGCGGAAGTGCCGCTGACCGTCGCCGGCAAGGGGCCCCAGGAGGCCGAGCTGCGCGCGCTCGCCGCCGGGCTCGGAGCCGACGTCGAGTTCGAGATCTCACCCCCCGACGAGCGCCTGCGCGAGCTCTACCGCTCCAGCCTGGCGGTCGTCTTCCCGGCCAACGAGGACTTTGGGATCATCCCGGTCGAGGCGCAGGCCTGCGGGGCCCCGGTGGTCGCGCTCGATATCGGCGGCGCCCGGGACACGGTCGTGCAGGGGGAGACCGGCTTGCGGGTGGAGCGCCAGGAACCCGGTCTATTCGCCGAGGCGATTCGCGATTTGGTCACGTCGCCGCCCGAGGCTGCCGTATGCCGGGCCAACGCCGAGGGGTTCTCGGCGCAGCGCTTCGTGCGCGAGCTGCGCGAGTGGGTCGAGCGGAACTCGTGAGTCCGGGCCCGAGCCGGGCTCAGTAGGCGCCCCGTCCCGACAGCACGGCCGGGAGGGTGGCGAGGAGGATCTCGACGTCGCGGGCCAGCGACCAACCGGCGACGTACTGGTAGTCGAAGCGGACCATCTCCTGGAAGGGGCTCTGCGAGCGGCCGTAGACCTGCCATGGCCCGGTCAGGCCGGGACGCAGCTCGAGCCGGCGCAGGTGCCAGTCTTCTTCGAGCGCTGCGGTCTCGGGGAAGATCAGCGGTCGCGGGCCGACCAGGCTCATCTGGCCCATCAGCACGTTGAAGAGCTGCGGCAGCTCGTCGAGCGAGAAACGGCGGATGAAGCGGCCGACGCGCGTGACCCGGGGGTCCTCGCGGATCTTGAACATGACGCCGTCGGAGGCCTCGTTGAGGCCGCCCATCTCGGCCTTGCGCTTCTCCGCGTCGATGTACATCGAGCGGAACTTGATCAACTGGAAGCTGGAGTTGCCCCGGCCCGCCCGTGGCTGGCGGAAGAAGACCGGCCCGCGCGACTCGAGCTTCACCGCGATCGCGATCGCGATCATCAGCGGCGAGAAGAGGACGATCAGGGCGAACGAGCCCGCCGCGTCGAGCACGCGCTTTGCCGCGATCGAGGCGGAGGTCAGCATCGGCGTGCCGATCGAGAGCAGCGGCAGGCCGCCGACCTGGTCGAGCGCCCGCACGCCGTCGAGGAACTCGAAGAGCCGGGGCACGACGTCGACGGTCACGCCCGCGTCGCGGCAGGCGCGGATCGACTCCAGCAGCTGCTCGTGGCTGGCCTTCGAGAAGGCGATGATCACGCGGTCGATCCCCTGCGCCTCGATGATCGCGTCGAGGTCGGCGAAGCGTCCCAGCCAGGGCAGGTCGGGACTGCCGATGTCGTGCACCTCGTCGTCGACGATGCCGACCGGGACGAGCCCGAACTGGACGTTGTTGCGGAGCTTCTTGACGACGTGCCCGGCGACGAAGCCCGAGCCGAGGATCAGGGTGCGCTGGCGCAGGTCAGGGGCGCGGTGCAGCCCGGCCCGCACGATCGTGCGGGCGATGCCGGTCAGGACCGCGATCCCGGCGACCGTCAGGAAGGTCAGGGCCACAACCTCGTTCAGGCCGAGGATCGAGGCGAGGCCGAAGAGCGGCCAGGTGATCAGCATCAGGGTGACGAAGGCGCGCGGGATCTCGCTCACCGCCGACGCCCAGCTGGCCAGCTGGTCGCTGCGGTAGAGGCCGATGCTGAAGGCGGCGAGCGGCCAGAGGACGGTCGCGCCGGCCACGTACGCCACTCCGCCTGGTCCGACGGAGCTCAGGCCGAGGATGAGTACCGCGATCGCCCCGGCGAAGCAAGCCGCCAGGGAGTCGGCGGTGAAGAGCATCCTGGCCAGCACGGCTCCCCGCCGGCGGGCACGGCTCGTTGTACTGCGAAGAGCAGCTGCGCGAGCCTCGTCTGCCTCGATGGCAGACGCCTCAGAGGCGTGGGTTGCGGTCGAACTCTCCATTTTGGTCAGTTGGTCAGGCGGTTAGTGCGGGGTTGGTCATGGGCAGGTGCGGTCAAAATAAAGATGATGGGGGCAAAACTCCACTAGGCACAACAGATCGGCAACAAGTGTGCCGGGCTCAAGCCGGCAATCACGCTTGCAGCGCGAACTTCGGTGATGCTGCCGGACGAATATTTGAGTTTTTTTTGCTCAGCGGACTGGTTCTTGCTCAGTGCGCCTCGCCCGAGGCATGTGCCGGGGGTCGGGACTCCTCGGCCAGGGAGGTGATCTCGAGCAGGCCGTTGGCGGCGGCTTCGAGTACCTCGGTCGCCTCTTCCGCGGAACGGGCGTAGAGCTCGACCAGCATGTGGACGACGATCCGCTCCTCGTCGTGCTTGTGGAAGCGGACGTGGGCGAAGAACTCGCGCACCCCGGCCTCGCCGAGGGCGCCGTAGGCGAGCAGCTCGGCCGCTTCGGGGCCGGCGCAGCTCTCGACCCGGTCCTGGTCGACGGTGACCGTGCAGGAGGCGACCCAGGGCGTGCCGGCGACCATCCGTTCCCAGCGATCCTCGATCGGCACGACGCGGTCGTCCTGGAAGGTCAGGTGGGGCTGGTCGTGCATGCAGTCGAGGCACTGCACGACCGATTCCTGCACTTCGTCGATACCTTCGGCCGGCACGCCGGTCTCGGGATCGACGCGGCGAATCGCGTCGTAATGGATCTGGATCTCGAGGTTGCGGGACCAGCAGCGATAGCAGCGCAGCCAGGCCGAGCGGTCCCCGTTCAGGTCGTTCATGCCCGCATTGTCGCAGCCAGCTCGTCGGCGATCAGCCGAGCAATCGCAAGCGAGGAGGTGGCGGCGGGGGAGGGGGCGTTGCGGACGTGGACCGCGCGCTCGGTGCGGTGGACGACGAAGTCGTCGACCAGGGTGCCGTCGCGGTCGATCGCTTGGGCGCGGACCCCGGCCGGGCCCGGTTCGACGGCGACGCCTCGCAGCGCGGGAACCAGGCGCGCCGCTTCGGCGGCGAACGCCTCGGCGCTCTGGTGGGTCGAGGGCAGGGTGGGGC
>DAIRWC010000226.1:0-3204 GCA_036802505.1 Solirubrobacterales bacterium | reverse complement strand
CGTCGCGTTCCTGAAGAAGGCGCTCGGCCGGCGTCACCGATGGCCGCCCTTGTCGTCATCTGGCGGCAAAGCCCTACACCCACACCGACAACCCGACGCTGCGCTTCGGCGAAGCGGAGATCGACGCGGCCCGCGCCGCCGGCTGCCTGGTCGAGTACGAAGTCGACCACGGCGAATGGACCTCAAGGGTCTCTTTCATCACCGACGTCGAGTTCGCCGCCGACCTGGCCGAGCGGCTGGTCGAGCGGATCGTGAAGGAGGAGACGGAAAGGAAGAAGCGAGACGAGGAGTGGCGCGCTCAGTCCCAGGGCCGCGAGCCGCTCACTCCCGAGAAACAGAAAGAGGAGCGTCAGGCCGCCTACAAGGAGCGCCAGGAGAACGCGGCGGCGGCGCGGATCTGGAACGGCGCCGTCGGCGGCTACCTGCTCAAGCGTCGCGGCAGCGCGAGCCGCAAACAGTTCGCGCTCGCCAGGGTCAAGGCGATGGCAATTGCCGTCGTCACCGACAACCCGACCCTCGCGGCTCGGGGTCTGCGACTCGTCACCTCGCAGTTGCAGGAGGTCGAGGTCAAGCAGCTCAAAACGACCGGGAAGACGAAGGAGAAGGTCAGTTACGCCGACGCCGAGCAGGCCACGGCCTACTTGGTCAAACGGGTCAACGACTGCGGCTCGGTCAACGAGGTCGCGGAGATCGTCGGCGACGCGATGGTCGCTTCGCTGCTGGCCGACGAGAACGAGCTGCCCCAGTCAAAGCGGGTGCGTGGTGGCCTCCGCGCTTCCGCCGAGGTGGAGAAGCTGCTCTCCGCCGACATCAAGTCGGTGCGTCCGCGGCGCCAGCGCCGCAAGGGGAGCAACTAGCCGCATCCGGGGAAGGGTCCGCAGGTTGGGCCCTTCCCCAGGTCGGTGTCCTTGGTCGTGGCTGTGGATTGGTCCCGGCCCGGACGCCTAGCAGACCTCCTCCGGCCCGGGCTTCGCCCGAACCTCCCCCGGCCCGCTCTGGCTGGGCCATGACCAATCCACAGCCACATCCCAGCAACCCGCCAACCCGCAAACAGATCAGCTACCTGCGAGACCTCGCGCTCGGCCGGGGCCAGACCTTCGCCTACCCGGAGACCTTCGATGAGGCCGACCGTGAGATCAAGCGCCTGCTGAAGGTGAAGCGATCGAGTCGAGCCGATCGACGACACGAGGCCCGCGCGATCAGCGCCGACATGGCAGGGCGCGGCGACGCCGCCAGCGTCCGCGCTCATGAGCTGGGCGGGTACGGCTCAAGCGCCCACTGGCGTTAACCCCGCGTCCGTGTGATTGCTCCTGATGCTGGCATGTCTATGGTCAGACGCGATGATCGGGGATATCGCATCTGGGGTTGCCGCCATCGCTGCCCTGCTCACCGTCTACTACGCACGCGCCACCGTCTCCGTGGCTCGTGAGGCCCGCCGAGAGGCTTCGGCGGGCCACAACGAGGAGATGGCCCGCGAGGCGCAGCTCCTGGAAGCTACGAGAGCCGCACACCAGCAGGAGATGGCCGAGCGCCAGCGCGCGCTTGCGCGGGAGCTGTGGCTCCAGCGGCTAATGCAACTCGGCAAGCTGCAGGATCTTCTCTGGGAAGCGGCCGATATCGGTCGTTCCGAGATTGCCGACGCGCCGGAGCGAATAGCGGGTCAGCCGGGCACCTGGACGCGATTGACTGGCGTCCTCCTTCGGATCGAGGCCGCGCTCGTAAGCCTTGAGTTGCTCGGAGGGCCGGCACTTACTGACATGAGGCAGATGGTTGGCAACTGCCGTCAGATCGGCGTTCATCCAGGCCGGGTCGTAAGCGAAACGATGAGCGCTCTTGAGCGCACGGTGCATCTCTCTGAGAACGATATGAACTTCAGCGTGCCCGAGCTTTGAGGGTGAGGACGCGCAGCAGTGCCGTCAGGGAAGGCGACTCAAGATAAAACGTGCGGTGGCAGTCACCGTCATCAGCCGGAAGGTCGCCTCGGCCCTGCTGCTCGCGCCAGAGTGAGCACCGCGCTCGTTGCACAGTGCCCACAGTCCCTTCAGGAACTCGCGCTCGCCTTTGATGAGGAAGTCCCGCTCCAATACTTGAATCGCGGCGCCCGGATTCGACGGTCGCTCACCAGTGATTGTCTCGACCACGCCTGGCAGGAAGTCCTCTAGAAAGCTTCGTAGCTGGGAGCTCGCCGACTCCCAATCTCCGGCTCCGAATCCCTTGGCGGCCTGCCGAAAGTGCAGGCTGGCGGTTGACCAGCCGCGATCTTCCAGCTCAGCTTCGAGACCGTTCAGTTCTTCTGGCACGGACACTTCGGGGACAATGGGCGTCAAGCGCGAGGACTCGGCATCGAACTCCCAGCCGTCGGCCGCAAGAGCGTCACGCAGATCCGGCCACTCAGCAAAGCGGCTTTGGGTGCCACCTGACGGCGGCGCGATCTTGGCCATCGTCATCCTCGCCAGCTCCAAGGCTGCCTTGTCCGCATCCGGCGTGCCTGCGGTACGCAGTCCCTTGAAGACGAGTTGCATCCGGTGTTCCTTGTTGTCGTAACGATCCGGATCCCAGTCGTCAGCTTGGGTCTTGAGAAGCAAGGTGGTGGTCGCGGCTTTGGTGTATGCAGAGGAAATTGCCTCAACCAGCGCACCGATGCTCTGGGATCGAAAGGGAAACGCCATCAGCAGAGCGTAGAAAAGGTAGAAGGACGGCATCGCGCCCCCTCTTCCTCGCGCCGGAGGTTCGGGCCGCCGATCTGCCGGACGAGCGCTCCTTAGTCAGGACGCACTAGACCCCCCGCTGGCTGGCGACCCCTCCCGATCCTGGCACGGCTTTGCCGCGCGTCGGGTCGGGGATCGCCCGCCACCGGGGCGGGCCGAGCCGAGGAGGTCGTCATGGCATCGAGGAAACGCCGTCGCCCGCCCAGCAACGAGGAGCGCGCCGAGAGGCGGGCCGCCGAGCGCAAGCTGATGGAGCAGGCCATCGAGCAGCTGCGCTCCAGCGAGGGCTGGCAGCGCTGGCTCCGCGTCCGGCGCCACTTCCACTCCTACAGCTTCCACAACCAGCTCCTGATCGCTTTCCAGCGCCCGGGGGCAACGCGGGTCGCCGGCTTCCGCCGCTGGCTCAGCCTCGGCTACGCCGTCCGCAAGGGCGAGCGCGGCCTCAGCATCTGGGCTCCCTGCCCGCCGTCGAAGCGCAAGCTGCGCGAGTGGCGGG
>DAIRWC010000225.1:0-3205 GCA_036802505.1 Solirubrobacterales bacterium | reverse complement strand
GCTTAGAGGAGACGGGGAGGGACTCGGCGGAGCAACAGCATGGAGGCTCCGCCGAGTCCCTCCCCGTCTCCTTATGATCGGTGGGTGCCTCTCACCGCTACCTTCGAGGATCGCGTCACCGCCTGGGAGGAGGAGTTCCTGGTACCGGAGGCGACTCGGTCCTACCCCGCGAAGCGGCAGGTTGAAGAGGCTGACAGCCCGTTGCGGACGCCGTTCCAGCGCGACCGTGACCGGATCGTCCACTCGAAGGCGTTCCGTCGGCTGAAGCACAAGACGCAGGTCTTCATCGCCCCCGAAGGCGATCACTACCGCACCCGCCTCACCCACACGCTCGAGGCTTGCGGGATCGCCCGTACGGTTGCCCGCGCTCTCGGCCTCAACGAGGACTTGACCGAGGCGATCGGGCTCGGCCATGACCTCGGCCACCCGCCCTTCGGCCATACCGGCGAGGAGGCCCTCGACGCGGCGCTGCGCGCGCGCTGCGGGCAGGGCTTCAAGCACAACGTCCACTCGCTGCGCGTGGTCGACGTGCTGGAGCGCGACGGCCAGGGGCTGAACCTGACCGAGCAGGTGCGCGACGGCATCCTCAACCACACCGGCGCGGACCGGCCGGCGACGCTGGAGGGGCGGATCGTCAAGCTGGTCGACCGGGTCGCCTACATCAACCACGACATCGACGACGCCCTGCGGGCCGGAATCCTGGAGCCCGCTGACCTGCCCGCCGCCGAGATCGAGCTGCTCGGCCCGACCGGCTCGGTGCGGATCGACACCTTGGTGCGCGACATCGTCGAGCGCTCGGCTGAGGCCGGCGACATCGCGCAGAGCGAGGAGGTGGGCGGGGCGATGCTGCGACTGCGCAAGTTCATGTTTCGGCGGGTCTACCTGGGCGAGGCGGCTCGCGGCGAGCACGAACGGGCACAGCGCGCCCTGCGCGGCCTCTTCGACCACTACATGGAGCACCCCGACGAGGTGCCCGAGGGAGAGCCGGGGGCGAGCGACTGCCAGCGGGTGGCCGATTACCTGGCCGGGATGACCGATCGCTTCTGCATCGCCCGCTTCGCCGAACTCACGATCCCCGAGGCGGCCCGCTTCTGATGGCGCTGATCTCCGAGGAGAGCCTCGAGCGGGTCAAGCAGGCGGCGGACATCGTCGAGGTGATCTCCGCCCACACCGACCTGCGCCGCCAGGGGACTCGCTGGGTCGGGCTCTGCCCCTTCCACGAGGAGCGCACGCCGTCCTTCTCCGTCGAGGCCCAGGAAAAGCTCTACCACTGCTTCGGCTGCGGGGTGGGCGGCGACACGATCAAGTTCGTCGAGGAGAAGGAGGGGCTCGGCTTCGCCGAGGCGGTGGAGCTGCTCGCCGACCGCTACGGGGTCGAGCTGGAGCGCGAGAAAGAGGACCCGCGGGCCGAGGCGCGCCGCCAGCAGCGCCGCCGGCTCGGTGAGCTGCTCGACCGCACGGCAGGCTTCTACGCGCACTACCTCTGGGAGTCGGACGAGGCAGGAAAGGCACGCGCGTACCTGGCCGAGCGCGGGCTCGGCGAGGAGACGCTGCGCGCCTTCGCGGTCGGCTACGCGCCGAGCGCCTGGGACACGATGCTGCTGCGGGGGCAGCGGGCGGGCTTCAAGGTCGAGGAGCTGCGCTCCGTCGGGCTGGCGCAGCGGGGGCGCAGCGGCGGCGAGTACGACCGCTTCCGCGAGCGGATCATGTTCCCGATCCGCGACCGCCGCGGTCGCACGCTCGGCTTCGGCGGGCGGGCGATGCGCTCCGATCAGGGGGCGAAGTACGTCAACACCGCCGAGACCGACTTCTTCCACAAGAGCCAGATGCTGTACGGGATCGACCTGGCCAAAGAGGCGATCGCGAAGAACGCTCGGGTGGTGGTGGTCGAGGGTTACACCGACGTGCTCGCGCTGCACCAGGCGGGGATCGGCGAGGCGGTCGGCGTGATGGGCACGGCGATCACCGAGGAGCAGGTCGCGGCGCTTTCCGGGATGGTCGACGAGGTGGTGCTGGCGCTCGACGCCGACTCCGCCGGGCAGGAGGCGATGCTGCGCGCCCAGCGGGTTGCGGCGGGGCGCAAAATGAGGCTGCGGGTGGCGGCGATGCCCGAGGGGGTCGACCCGGCCGAGATGATGGCGGCGGAGGGTGGCGCGGAGCGCTTCGGGGCGCTGGTCGAGGGCGCAGTCGACCTGCCCGCATTCCAGGTCGGCCTGGTCTTGGACGGGACCGATGTCTCCTCTCCGGCCGAGCGCGACCGGGCGCTGAGCGAGGTGGCGCCGATCCTGGCCGGGATGGGGGAGACGGCAAGCCGCGACGATCTGGTGCGGCGAGTAGCCGGACGGCTGGACCTCGAGCCCGCGCTCGTGATGGGTCGGGTGACGTCGGCGCGCCCGCTGAGCGGCGGTTCCGCGGAACCGCCGCGGCGGGGTGTACCTGCTGCACCCCAGGTACGCAGCGGGGGCGAGTTGACCTCGCGCGAACGGCGCGAGCGAGCACTGCTGGCGATGTGCATCGCATTGCCCGACGAGGGCAAGGAGTACCTGGCCCGCCTCACTGAGGAGCACCTCTCGGCAAGCGGCGCCCGCGTCGCCGCCTGGCTGCGCGAGCACCCGGAGGACCCGGCCTCGAACCTCCCGCACGACGACGACCAGCTCGCCGGCCTGATCGCCGAGCTCGTCATCCTCGCCCACGACGAGCCCGCCTCGGCCGAGGCAATGGAGCTCAACTATCTCCTGCTGGAGCAACGCCGCCTCGAGTCCCAGATCGCCGCCGCCGGCGAAGCGGACGACTACGAGCGCCGTGCCGCCCTGAGCCGAGAGCGCGCCGCCCTGGTTGAGCGCATAGCCCGCACCGAGCGCGTCGGGGGTTAGTTCCAGTGGCTGGGCTGCACCTTTCTGTCTGAGGACTTTGACACCATGCGCAGTGTGGAAAAGCGGTTCTTGGAAGAGTGCTTGGCGAAGGGGCTTTCGCTCGATGCGATTGGCAAGCTTGCGGGGAAACACCCGTCAACGGTGAGCTATTGGCTCCACAAGTTCGGCTTGCAAGCTCGAGGATCTCGGCAGCACCGACCGAAGGGCGGTCTGACACGTGGCGAACTCGAGCCTTTGGTTGAAAAAGGTTTGACTATCGAGGAAATAGCACGTCGGCTGGGGGTCGGCGATACGACGACGCGCAATTGGCTTAGACGGCACGGTCTGAGGAC
>DAIRWC010000224.1:0-3230 GCA_036802505.1 Solirubrobacterales bacterium | reverse complement strand
CATTTAGGCCCGTCGGCGGGTGGTTTAGGTAGATGCGGCCGGACTCGAAGAGGGCGACTTGCTCGGCGTCGCGGGCGAGGTTGCGCTGGGCGGCATTCAGCAGCGAGCCGAGCAGGTTCGTCCGCATCGTGGATTGGTCCTCGGAAAGCGGGTTGGAGATCGTTACGCCCTCGGCCCGCGGGTCGCCGGCGGGGATCCGCAAGCGCTCCGCCTCGCCCGGATCGGTGAAGCTCCAGCCGACGATCTCGTCGAACCCGAGGTCGCGCAGCGCGTCCTCGGCGCGGCGCCGCAACCGCTGGTCGCGCCGCAGGCCACCAGCCTGTCCGGAGGAGCCCCGCAGGGTCGAAGGCAGGTGTTGGTCGATGCCGTGGACGCGCGCGACCTCCTCGATCAGGTCCGCCTCACGGGTGACGTCGTAATGCCGGTCGGGCGGCACGCCGACGACGAGGTCCTTTCCGTCTACCTCAACCGCAAATCCGAGCCGCTCCAGGTAGGCGACCTGGTCGGACTGCTCGATCTGCATCCCGAGCAGCCCCTCGACCCGCTCGCCACGCAGGCGGATCCGCTGGGTGCCCGGAATCTCCGCGGCCACGTCGATCGTGCCGGGGACCAGCTTCGCCCCGCAGAGCTCGACGATCAGCCGCGAGGCGATCCGCTGCGCCCGCATGCAGAGCTCCGGGTGGAGCTGTTTCTCGAAGCGCGAGGAGGCCTCCGAACGCAGGCCGAGCAGGCGCGACGTGCGCAGGATGTTGGTCCCGTTCCAGTTGGCGACCTCGAGCAGGACGCGCGTGGTGGCGTCGGAGACCTCGGAGACCTGGCCGCCCATGATCCCGGCGACGCCCGAGGGGCCGCGGCTGTCGCAGACCAGAACCGTCTCGGCGTCGAAGCTGCGCTCGACGTCGTCGAGCGTCGTCATCTTCTCGCCCTCGCCGGCCGCGCGCACGGTGAGCGCCCCGTCGGGGACCTTGTCGAGGTCGAAGGCGTGCAGCGGCTGCGCAGTCAGCAGCATCGTGTAGTTGGTGATGTCGACGACGTTGTTGATCGAGCGTTGACCGGCGGCGCTCAAGCGCGCCTGCAACCAGGACGGCGAGGGACCGATCGTGACGTCGGTGAAGACCCGCGCGGTGAACCGCGGGCAGAGCTCGGGCACCTCGACCGTCAGCGAGGCGTAATCGCCCACCTCACCCTCGCCGGCGGCCGGTGCGTCCTCCTCCCAGGGCTCGGCGGCGAGCGGAGCGGCGCTGATCGCGTGCACCTCGCGGGCCACGCCGTAGACGCCGAGGCAGTCGGGCCGGTTGGGCGTCACCTCAAGCTCCAGGACCGGCTCGGCAACTGGCAGCACCTCGCCAAGCGGCGTTCCAGGGGCGGCCCCCTCGCCGAGCACCAGGATTCCCGCCGACTCCTCGGCGACCTCGAGCTCGGCGGCGGAGAGGATCATTCCGTGCGACTCGACGCCGCGCAGCTTCGCCTTGCCGAGCTTCGCGCCTCCGGGCATCGTCGCCCCCGGCAGCGCCACGGGCACGGTCTGCCCCGCCGCCACGTTGGGCGCGCCGCAGACGATCGTGCGCGGATCGCCATCGCCGGTGTCGACCGTGCAGACGCTGAGCCGGTCGGCATCGGGGTGCTTCTCGCGCTCCAGCACCTTGCCGATCACGAAGCCCTCGGCCACGGGCGGCCCGACGACGCCGACCCGCTCGACCTCGGTGCCGGTCATCGCCAGGCGCTCGGCCAGCTCTCCGGCCTCGAGACCGGGATCGCAGTACTCGCGCAGCCAGGAGAACGGGACTCTCATAGGAATTGCCCCAGCATCCGCACGTCGTTGTCGAAGAAGCGGCGCAGGTCCGGGACGCCGTGCCGCAGCATCGCGATCCGCTCGACCCCCATGCCGAAGGCGAAGCCTTGGACCCGGTCGGGGTCGTAGCCGTTCTCGGCGACGAAGCCGAGCACGTTGGGGTCGACCATGCCGGCGCCGAGGATCTCGATCCAGCCCTGGCCCTTGCAGAGGTTGCAGCGCTCACCGCCGGCGAGCGTCCCGGTCCCGGCGCAGCGGAAGCAGGAGACGTCGACCTCGACGCTGGGCTCGGTGAAGGGGAAGAAGTGCGGCCGCATGCGGATCTCCCGCTCCTCGCCGAAGATCGCCCGCAAGAGCTCCTCCAGCGTGCCCTTCAGGTCGGCGAGCGTGATCCCCTCACCGATCGCGAGGCCCTCGATCTGGTGGAACATCGGGCTGTGCGTGGCATCGGAGTCGCGGCGGTAGACCTTGCCGGGGACGATCACGAAGATCGGCGGCGGCTGCGTCTCCATCGAGCGGATCTGCACCGGCGAGGTGTGGGTGCGCAGCAGCACCTCGGGGTCGGACTGGACGTAGAAGGTGTCCTGGAGCATCCGCGCCGGGTGCCCGGGCGGGTGGTTGAGAGCGGTGAAGTTGTAGTAGTCGTGCTCGATCTCGGGGCCCTCGACGACCCGGTAGCCCAGCCCGACCATCACGTCCTCGATCTGCCGCGTCGTGCGGGTGATCAGGTGAAGATGGCCGGCCGGATGCGCCGGGGCGCCGGGCAGCGTCACGTCGACCCGGTCGCTGACCAGCCGCGCGTCCATCTCGGTCGCGTCGAGCTGCGCCGCGCGTGCCTCGAGTAGCTCCTCAAGAGCCTTGCGGGTCTGGTTTGCGGCGGCGCCGACGGCGCCCCGTTCCTCCGCCGGCAGCTCGGCGATCCCACGTAGGATCGTCGCCTCCGCCTCGATCTTCTCGATCCGCTCAAGCATCCTCGGCCGCCTCCTGCATGGCGGGCGACGATAACCGCTCGCACGCTATGGCCGCCGCAGCGGCGACGTTGAGCGACTCGGCTGCGCCGGGGCGTAGGGGAATCGTCACCCGCAAGTCGCACTCGTCCAACACCTCGGGAGGCAGCCCCTCGCGCTCGGCGCCGAGACAGATGGTCTCGACGTCGCTCAGGCCGCCAAGCCATTCGCCGCCATGCACCACCAGAGCCGCCCGTGGCCGCGGTGCCGCCTCGATCCCCGCTCGCAGCAGCGCCTGGCCGAAGACCGAGCCCATGCTCGCCCGCACCGCCTTCGGACCGAACGGATCGGCGCAGTCGGGACCCAGCACGACGGTGCCCCCGGCCAGGGCATGCGCGGTGCGGACGATCGCGCCGACATTGCCCGGGTCGGCAACGCCGTGCAGGTAAACGCAAGGGGGGCTCGCCTCGCTGGCCCAGTCCAGAGGCCAG
>DAIRWC010000223.1:0-3247 GCA_036802505.1 Solirubrobacterales bacterium | reverse complement strand
GACGAGGACCCGGATCGCGTCGTCGGACGAGCCCGTCGCGGACAGCTCGATGCCGGCCGCACCGAGCCGGCGACGGACCTCGCCGCAGGCGCCGCCGGCATCGCGACATTCGAGCCTCACCGGATGCGGCTTGCCTTCGTAGCCACCGAGCAGCGGCCGCGGCCAGGAGCCGACCACCGTCGGCACTTGCTCGGCGGCGGACCAGTTGCGGTAATCCCACCAGATCGCCTCGCCCCCCCGCAGGGCGAAATCGGCCGCACCGACCGGGGACTCGACCCCGTTGACGTAGAAGAACCAGTCGGAGGAGTGGCCGAAGCGCTCATCGGCTTCGAGCCCATCGATCGTCTGTACGAAGCCGCCGCTGTATCGGGTCGAGATCGTCGCTTCGCGATCGAGCACCCGCATCACAGTGTCCGATTCCGAGGCCCCCTCTCTCGCCGGCGGCTGCACCTGCTCTGAGCCGTAGTTCCGGGTCACCGTCAGCGAGACCTCGCCGACGTCCGAGCCGGGGCCGAAGCCGCAGCCGGCGGCCGCGAACGTCGCCGCGAGAAGCAGCGCGATCGCGACCGCCGTGCCGCGGCGTCCCATCAGCTGCCTAAGGGGCACACCCCGGCGCAGGCCGAGACGGAGACCTGATTCGAGGGGATGTCCTTGCCATGGGTCGCGACGAGCGTCGTCGATTCCGTCACGGTCACGGTCGTGCGACCTTCGGAATCGGTCGGAGTCGAGGCGCCCGTAACCGCCACTCCGGCGGCCGGCTTGCGCTTGCCCTTTTCGTCGAAGGAGAAGACGCGGACGTCGAACGGCACCCCCGGGCTCGCTTCGCCCGGCGCGACCAGCGAGAGCTCGTTCGGGTAGGGGTACGGCTCCAGCGCCCAGAGGACTTCGTCCCCGGCCTTCAGCTTGACTTTTTCACCGCCGCTGCCGGGAACCTTGTGATCGACCTTGAGCAACCAGGAGAGCGTCGAGGTCGCGTTGTAGCCGCCGACGCCGCAAAGGCCGAGGCCAAAGTCGAACGCGTCGGTGAGCCGCAGCGGCCGCAGCGCCTTGGTCGACTTCGCGGCCTGGCCAAGCAGGCCGAGCGCGGTCGCGCCCTTGATCTTGACGGCCTTGCCGCTGCCGCCGGTGCCCTTGCCGAAGCAGGTGGCCTTGCGGCTGGTCGGCACCGAGGTGGTGCCGGTTTTGAGCGTCGCTTCGGCGATCGTCTTGCCGCCACCGACCACGCGCAGCTCGGCCGGGACCTTTGCCGCCGCGATCGCGGCGGTGGACAGCACCAGGGTAAAAGCCAGCACGCACACGGCGGCCAGCCGGAATGGAATGAGTCTTGGCATTTAAGCCACCCTTTCCTCGAGGGTTGTCATGGCTGGCCGGGGACAGGTCTCCTGGCTTCCGGGAATCGGCCTGCCGCGCCTTCCCGGGGGCTCTGTGTCGCCCCCAGTGGCCGGCGCAAATCGCGCCCGCGGCATCCTTCTCCCGGTCACAGTGGCGGGACCGCGCCGGTTTCACACCGGACTTCCCTTGACCACCGACCGTATGTACGCGGGCGAGTCTATCTCGCGGCAGGACGACCGCGGACGCTACGGGTGTTTCTCGGTGTCCTTGGGCGACTCGAAGGCGGCAAGGGCGACGGTCATCGGGATCGGCTTCTCACCTGATTTGGCCATGCGGGCATTGGCTCTCTCCTGCTCCTCGAAAAGCCAGTGGAACAGGGCATCGACTTTGGCGATCACGTTTTTCCAGCCCTGTAGGTCGAGCCGGAAAGGGCTCCAGGTGAAATGCCGGTCCTCCCTGGCGTCGATCGTGCCCGCCACAAGGGCCCCTTTGACTCGCTCGGCGAGCGTTAGAAAGGATCGCCACGTGAAGATGTTCTTTATAGCGTCAGGCACATCCGGCCAAGTACCCTCATCAAACATGGCCGGGCTGGTCGCGCGGTAGAAATGCTCAACCGCGCCGCGTCGCTTTCCTCCGGTCTCCGTCCTGGTTTGGTAGAGCCAGCCGTATTCGATCAGCACCTCGAATGCCCGGGCAACCCTGGAGAGACTCCCGCCACCAAACTCCTCGAAGAACTGCTTTGGGCTCATCTCCCGGGTATTGCACTCGGCCAAGATCTGAACGCGCAGCGAATCCGCGAACACTTTGGCCATGCGCAAGGTAAACGGAAGGTGTGACTTGATTCCCGTTTTTAATTTCGTCACGCAGTCCTCCAGTGTTCTCCGTTGCCCGAGTGCAGCTGTGAAGTCTAATCGGTCTTGTAGCGGAACTGTCTGAGTTCTCCGGCAGTTCGAGCCGCCTCTACAAACGCTCTGGTTTTTTAGAGCATTCAGGAAAAGGGGGTGTGCTCATGACGGTCACGAAGGCCAAGACCGCTTTGCCGGTCCTAGCGATCACCAAGGCGGGCTAACTTCCCGCGCTGCGAGCACCCCGAGCCGCCAAACCCATTCGCGCGGCTCGGGGCACTCCGCCCTCCTGTCGGCGCTCACAACAGCAATTGGATTTACCGAATCGTTTGGTCTTTACATTCGAAGTGAAACCCGCACTCAGACTTCCTACACTGCCCCGAAATTTCTTAACGCCCTGCTCGTTTGGGGCCGATCCAGATCGAGAGAGGACTTGCCAGATGACACGCAGAAGCAGGGGGGGGCGGGGGGCGCGAGAACCCCGGTTGGCGTCGAGCCGACCTGATCGACGCCATCGCCCACCCGTTGAGGCGCCGCATACTGCGCCTGCTCGCCGCCCGCGGCGAGCAGTCCAGCCCGGCAAGGATCGCCAAGGAGTTCGAGCTGCATGTCGGCATGGTCGGCTACCACATCAGGGTCCTGGAGGAACTCGGCGCCGTCGAGCTGACGGGCGAAGGAATGGTTCGCGGGGCAGTCGAGCACTTCTACAAGACGACAGTCAACGACGACCCGCCGATCGAAACGCTGCTCGAGGAAACACGGGAAGTCGATGACGAAGTCGGGTAGCCGCACGAGGACGCGCTAGATGACCGGCGGACGGGGGGAGCGGAGCCGCAACAGGCGCACCCGGAGGAAGGGTAGGCCGGGTAAACGAGTGCGCAGGGCCGAAGGGACCCCACCGCGCAGTAGACCGGCTCGCCGGCGCAGCCGCGCCGTCATGCTCAAGGCATTGGCCCACCCCGTGCGCCGTCGCATGCTGCGCACGATCGCCGAGGAGGGCGCTCCGCTCAGCCCGGCCCATCTGGCGAAGGAGTTCGACCTGCCCCTGGTCCTGGTCGACAAGGACGGCC
>DAIRWC010000222.1:2295-3272 GCA_036802505.1 Solirubrobacterales bacterium | reverse complement strand
ACGGCGACCTGCCGATGCCGCCGCCGCTGACCAAACCGGTGCTGGTCGCCCTCGACTCGCGCCTTGCCCTCGTGCCCGCTCTGCTGATGCTGCTGGCGGCACCGCTGATCGACCTCCCTGCCGCCTACCGGTTGATGGCGGCGATGCCCTCCGGCATCAACTCGATGGTCGTCGCCCACGCATACGGCCTCGACATGGAGATCACCGCCGAGGCGGTCACCTGGTCAACCGCGATCGTCGTCCTCGCCGCCCTCGTCTCCCTGCTCTTCTGACCTGCCTATCCTGAGACGATGCTTCAGCACGTCACGCTCGAGGTCGCACCGGGGGACATCGAGCGCTCGCTCGAACTCTGGGCCCTGCTCGGCTTCCGGCGGGTCGAGCCGCCGCCCGCGCTGGCGCAGACCTTCACCTGGGTGGAACGCGAGGGCACCCAGATCCACCTCGAACGCAACGAGTCCCCGACCGTCCCTCCGCACGGCCACGCCGCAGTGGTCGTCGCCGACTTCGAGCAGACGGTGAAGCGCCTGGGCGACGCCGGGTTCGACGTGACTCCAGGCCGCGAACACTGGGGCGCACCGCGGGCAAAGGCGCTCGCCCCCGGCGGACATCTGGTTGAGCTCATGGCCGCCCCTCCGAGCCGATGACGAAAAGCCCGCAACGAAGGCCGAGCGATCCGCGCTTTTGCCGTCCTGCGGAATT
Source organism: Solirubrobacterales bacterium (assembly GCA_036802505.1). GTDB lineage: Bacteria > Actinomycetota > Thermoleophilia > Solirubrobacterales > 70-9 > VRUE01. The sequence goes on along the minus strand of DAIRWC010000222.1, from coordinate 2,573 downwards.
GCGAGATTGAGCAGCCCGATGCCCTTCGACGCCAAAGTCCTCGCCGACTCCCTCTCACCCGCTGGATTTAGGCTGACGACGCTCGAGGCAACCTTCCCCCGCTTCGTCCTCGCCGAGTTCAACACGCATCGCGTCTTCTCCCGCAACTCCGCCAGCTCGCGCGCGATTCCGATCGCCAAGCAGCTGCGCCGGGTGCTCGAGGACCCCTACGTCCCGGTCGAGTTCGGCGCGAACCAGCCGGGCATGTCAGCCGGCGTTTCATTGCGCAGCACAGTCGC
>DAIRWC010000222.1:0-2285 GCA_036802505.1 Solirubrobacterales bacterium | reverse complement strand
GGCGAGAAGCGGGACGCAGCGGAGCGCGAGTGGCTGCACGCTCGCGACGACGCGGTGCGCCGGGTGCTCGGACTGGTTGCCGACCCGGACGCGATCGCGGCGGGCGACGATTTACTCGAGGTCTTGGGGGAAGTCGAAGAGGCGATCAGGAACCGCGCTCAACCCGCTGAGTGGCTGAACGTGCACAAGCAGGTCGCCAACCGCCTGCTGGAGCCCTTCATGTGGCACACGGTGATCGTCACCGCGACCGAGTGGGACAACTTCTGGAACCTGCGCCGCCATCCCGACGCCCAGCCGGAGATCAGGCTGGTGGCCGAAAGCATGCGCGCCGCGGTTGAGGCCTCCGAGCCCGCGGAGCTCGGCTGGGACGACTGGCACCTCCCCCTGATCGGCGTGGAGGATCGGGAGCAGGCGGCATTGGCCGAGGAGCTGATCAAGATCTCAGCCGGCCGTTGCGCCCGAGTCAGCTATCTGACCCACGCGGGCAAGCGCGACCTCGAGGCCGACATCCAGCTCCACGACCGGCTGCTCGAAAGCGGGCACATGTCGCCGCTCGAGCATCCCGCCCAACCGCTGAGCGCTGCGGACCTGGAGACGAACGAGTGGAGCGGCAACTTTCGCGGCTGGCGCTCCTACCGCAAGAACATTTCCGGGGAGGCGAACCCCTTGGGAAAAGGAGGCGCCCCGGCAGGGGTTCCGCTTAGCTTCGAAAACGCTCCACCCCTACCGGGGCGCCTCCTCATCTGAGGGCTCTTCCAGTTCTGCCGCCGCTTTTTCAGCTGGAGTCGGCCATGGCTCAGCTTCTCCGGATGCCCATGCCGGTGGTTTGCCGCCCGGTCCAAAGCCAAACAGCAGCACGCCGAGGTAGATGAACCAGAGCAGCGTGAACTGAAAGAAGATGAAGGAGACGGCGCCGAGGGCGATGCCGGCCGAGCCCCAGAAGCGAGTCAGCAGACCGGTCCGCATCGCGTACAGCGACGTGTAGACCATGGCCGCGACGAAGCCGATCTGGCCGCCGAGGCCGAAGCCGGCAGCCAGTGGGCGCAGCGGCGCTTCGGTGATCGTGTCGTTGGCCGCTTCGTTGGCGTGGTCGCTGCTCAGCGCGATGCCCTTTGCGGTCAGCCGCGGCACTTCGTTGGCGACGAAGTCCGAGGCAGCATGCAGGGTGGAAACGCCGCCGAGAATCGCCAGGGCGGCAAGGAACAACGGTGCGGCGATGACGACGCCGACCAGCTGGCCGCGCATCTTCTCGCTGCGCGCCTTGGCGGCACGGAAGAGGTAGTAGAGCGGGACGGCCAGGAGGCCTACGCCGAATGCCTGCAGGATGCTGGAGAGAAGCTGGGCGCCGCGATGGGCGTCGACGTTGCGCAGCAGCTCGGATTCCCCGCCGCCGCCGACTCCCTGGCTGGCGACGACGATCGCGGCGACGATGAGGAGAATCGAGGCGAAGGTCGCCAGTGCCACCGGTCGCGACCAGCGCTCCTCCCAGGCCAGAACCGCCGCTTTGTCTGTCCGCAAGGTCGGTCAGCCCCGCTCGTGGAAATAGAACTGGGGCAGCGCACCCTCGATCACCTCGGCGGTCATCCGCTGGGCGACCTCGAGATTGCCGGTTCGCACCGCGATGTCATCGAGAGTCACGATGCCCGCGAGGCTATCGCCATCGACCACCGGCAGGCGCCGGACCCGGTGCTGGACCATAAGCGCCGCCGCCTCCTCCAACTCCATCTCCGGCTCGCCGCAGATCAGCGGCCGCGAGGCATGTTCGCCCACCGCCGTCTCGGGATCGACGCCGTCGGCAAAGATCCTCACCGCGAGGTCGCGATCGGTGATCATCGCCACCGGCGAGCCGGCGGGGTCGACGATCACCACGGAACCGACGCGGCTATCGCGCATCTGCCGAGCCACCGATACGGCGCTCGCCTCCGGCGTCGCGCTCACCACCCCTGCGGTCATGATCTCGCTCAGCTGCACTCGGCGTACGCTACCGGGCATGAGCCAGTCGCATCCGATCTCGGTCGTCCCACTGGAGGCGGGTGCCGGGCCCGACAACCCTCCCTGCCCTGCCTGCGGAGAGCCGCTCTTCGGCTGGATCGACAGCCGCCCCGGGCTGGCAGGGCCGGTGAGCCGCTGCGAGAGCTGCGGACTCGGTGTCGTCGGCGGGCCGGGGAGCGCTGAGGAGGCCCTGCGCGAGCTCGACCGGCTCGGGGGGCAGGATGGCCTGACGATCGTCAGCCGGGGGAGCTTCTCCGCCTGGATCGGCGGCGCCGGCTGGAGCGGTCTGGAGC
>DAIRWC010000221.1:0-3287 GCA_036802505.1 Solirubrobacterales bacterium | reverse complement strand
TCGTTGCGATCGGCGGCGCCGCGAAGGCACCCGGGGCGCCGCTGCGCGACGCGCTCACCGTCACCTCCTCTCACATCGTCCTCACCGAGCCGGTTCCGGACCTGCTCGAGGAGATCGGCTGGACCGGGGGCGAGTGCATCACCGACAGCCGCACCCTGATCGACTACTTCCGCACGACCCCCGACGGCCGCATCGCCTTCGGCTGGGGAGGGGGGCGGATAGCGATGGGCGCCCGCCTTCGCCGCAGGGCCGAGCTCGACCGCGAGGTGGTCGCAGGCGCTGCCCCCCGCCTCCATGAGTACTTCCCCGGACTCGCCGGCCGCCGCCTGACCCACGCCTGGGGCGGCCCGGTAGACGCCTCGCCAACCCACCTACCCATGGTCGTCCCCCTGTCGGGCGCCAACACCTACGCCGCCGCTGGCTACACCGGCAACGGCGTAGGCCCCTCGCACATGGTCGGGAGAACCCTCGCCTCCCTGGCCCTGGACCGCCGCGACGACCCCTCCCGCCTCCCCTTCGTAGACCCCGCACCCCAAAAAGTCCCCCCCGAGCCCCTCCACTGGCTGGGAGGAGAGACCATCCGCCGAGCCCTCGTCAGTAAGGAGAACGCCGAGCTATCGGGCCGAAGTCCGAACCCCTTGAGTGCCCTGGTCACCAAGATCCCTCGGCTGATCGGCTTCCACATAGGCCGATAAGGGAGAGATCGGGTGTCCCTCGAACTGGCGGATACTCAAATCGACGGTCTAATTAGACCGTCGATTGTCAGGGCGAGGGACACCCGATCTCTCCCCCACCTACGCGGGGACCACGAGCACCGGCCGCTCGGTCTGATGCAACAGCTTGTAAGGGGTCGAGCCGAGGATCGCCCCTTTCAGCGGCGCTTCGCCCGCCCCGCCGACGACGATCATCCGCGCGTCGCGCCGCCGGGCAACGTCGAGCAGCGCCTGCGCACCGCGCTTCGCCACCAACTCGTAGCTGACCTCGACCCCGTCGGTCTGCACCTGCCCGCGTGCCTCGCCCATCAGCTTCTCGCCGAATTCCTCGATCGCCTCCTCGTGTTCGGCGATCTCGCCGCCCCAGATCCCGGGCGGCGAGTAGCCGAAGACAACCGCGACGTCATCGCCCAGGCCCTTCGCCAACTCCACAGCCCGCGCGAGCGCCGCCTTGCTCGAGTCCGAGCCCTCGTATCCGACGACTATCGAGCCCATCTCAGCCCTCCCCTCCGGACGCGATGCCGCCGCTCTTGGGCTCGGATTCGCCCTCGAGGAAGCCCGGCGGGGCGGTCTCCGTCCGCTTGCGGAAGAACTCCGGCACCGCCCGCCACTGCACCGCCATCAGGATGAAGCCGAGGACGAGGAAGAAGATCGCGATCACCAGCGGCGGGCCGAGCCCGAACCAGGAGTTGCCCGATTCGGAGTTGGCCGGATCCGCCAGTTCGATCCCGTTCTTGATCAGCAGGTAGAAGAGGATCGTGGCGCCGATCGTGGGCCCGAGGCCGATGAAGAAGAAGTTCTTGACGCTGCGCAGCAACTCGTGCCGGTAGTAGATCGCGCAGGCGAAACCGGTCAGCCCGATGTAGAAGGAGATCATCAGCCCAAGCGCCGCCAGCGAGTCGAAGAGGATGTCTTCGCTTACCAGGGTCAGGCCGACGTACCAGACGATTGACGCGGCGCCCATCGCCAGGGTGGAGATGTGTGGCGTGAGGAAGCGTGGATGGACCTTGCCGAGGCTCTTCGGCAATGCGTTCGCCCGCGCCATCGAGAGGGTCGTGCGGGCCGTCGGCAGGATCGTCGTCTGGGTCGACGCCGCGGCCGAGGAGAGCACCGCGATGATCAGGATCTTGTCGAGCGGCGAGCCGAACACTTCCGTGCCGAGCGCGCTCAGCACGTCTTCCTGATTCGCCACCAACTGATCGACGCCGGCGTAGGCCTGGGCGGCGACGGCGACGATCAGATAGACGCCGAGCAGGATCAGGGTGCTGACTACGGTTGCGCGCCCGGGCGCCTCGTCGGGATTCTCGGTCTCCTCGTTGACGGTCGCGGTCGTGTCCCACCCCCAGTAGATGAAGACCGCGAGTAAGAGCCCGGCGGAGAGCTCGCTCGTGCTGAGGCTGAACGGGTTGATCCAGGAGAAGCTCGGGTCGATCGAGCCGGCCGGTGCGCTGCCCGAGTAGACCTTGACCAGCGCGACCACGGCGAAGGCGGCCAGGGTGACGATCTCCGCCGCCAGCAGGCCGACCTGGGTGCGGGCCGAGAGCTCGATCCCGATCAGCACGATCGCGGTCATGATCACGATCCAGAGCACGCCGACCAAGGTCACCGCCACAGTCGATGCCGCCGCCGAGTCCCAGCCGAAGAGCAGGAAGGTGTAGAGGCCGGCGATCTGCGCCAGGTTGGCCATCACGATCACGTCGGCGACGACGATCGTCCAGCCGGCGATCCAGCCGAGCTGCGGCCCCATCGCCTTGGTCACCCAGGAGAAGCTGGTGCCGCAGTCGGGGTCGGCTTTGTTCATGTAGTAGTAGCCGGCGGCGACGAGGAACATCGGCACGAAGGCGAGCAGCAGGATCGCCGGCGACTGCAGGGCGACCGCGGCGGCGATGAAGCCGAGGGTCGCGGCGAGGCTGTAGCCGGGGGCGGTCGAGGCGACGCCGATGACGACGCTGGAGACGAACCCGATCGCGTTCTTCTTCAGGCCCTTGTCGCCGCTGCTCGGCACCGCGGGAGAGCGGGGGGTGGTTCCCGGCGGCGGGGGGATCGGAGCCGATGCACTCTCCATGGATACGACATTAAGGCGAAACGTCCGCATTCTGCAAGTGGCAGATGTCCCAAACCTCGGCGCCAGATTTATACATTGCGTATAAGAAACCTCCTCTGACTTGACCCAACGAACACTTGAATGAGAGAGTTAGGCGAGCTAGCTTTGTCCAGAACGTCGTAGGACGAAAGGAGAATCGCATGGCCATCGCGTCGCAACCGACCGGGGCAGTGGATACCAGCCTCCAGGAGCTGGCAATGCGACATCTTTGGATGCACTTCTCGCGCATGGGCTCCTACGGCCCCGGCCACGAGATCCCGATCATCACCCGCGGCGAGGGCTGCTACGTCTACGACGAGCACGGCAAGCGCTACCTCGACGGCCTCTCGGCCCTCTTCTGCGTCAACGCCGGCCACGGTCGCGCCGAGCTCGGCGAGGCGGCGGCGCGCCAGGTCGAAGAGCTCGACTTCTACACGCTGTGGAGCTACGCGCACCCGCGCGCGATCGAGCTGGCAGCGCGGATCGCCTCG
>DAIRWC010000220.1:2482-3291 GCA_036802505.1 Solirubrobacterales bacterium | reverse complement strand
GCTCGAGTTCGACCGCGCCGCGCTGGAGCGGGAGATCGACGCGCTGCTGACCGAGGCCGGCGGCCCCGACGGCCAACTGCGCCTGATCGTCACCCGCGGCGGTCGCCGCATCGCCGCGGTCGAGCCGATCCCCGCACATGCCGAGACGATCGCCCTCGCCACGATCACCTACTGCCCGTCCGTGATCCTCACCGGCGTCAAGTCGCTCTCCTACGCCGCCAACATGCAGGCGACGCGACTGGCAAAGGAGCAGGGAGCCGACGAGGCCGTCCTCGTGACGCCCGACGGGACCGTGCTCGAGCCGCCGACCTCGGCGATCTTCTGGGTTTCCCCGACGGGGGAGCTGCGCACGCCGGCGCTCGACGTAGGCGTGCTCGAGTCGATCACCCGCGACCGCCTGGTCAAGGCGCTCGACGTCGAGGAGGGCGCCTGGCCGGTCGCCGACCTGCGCAGTGCCGGGGAGGCCTTCCTCGCCTCGACGACGCGGGAGATCCAGGCGGTCGCCGCGATCGACGGCAAGCCGCTGCCCGAGGCCCCGGGCCCACGCACCCGCGAGGCCCAGGAGGCCTTCGCGGCAACCCTGCGCGAAGAGCTTTCGAAAGACGACTGACGAGAAGGAGCGAGATGGATTTCCAGCTAAGCGACGAGCAGCGCCTGATCTCCGAAACCGCGCGTGAATTCGCCGACAAGGAGATCCTCCCGCGAGTCAAAGAGAACGACCGCGCCGCCCGCTTCGACCGCGAGCTGGCGAGCAAGCTGGGCGAGGTCGGCTACCTCGGCGCACCGGTCGCCGAGCAATACGGCGGCCG
>DAIRWC010000220.1:0-2472 GCA_036802505.1 Solirubrobacterales bacterium | reverse complement strand
CTGCATGGTCATGCTCTCGGACGCGGTGACGGCGAAGCAGGCCGAGGGCGAGGCCCGCGAGGACGTGCAGGTGCTAGACGTCGCCCAGATCCTCTTGCAGTCGCTAGCTACGCCGGCGGCCGCGGCCTCGACTACATCGGCTACGGCCTGATCGTCGAGCAGGTCGGTCGCGCCGACTCCTCCGCCCGCACCGTCGTCTCGGTACAGACCTCGCTCGTCGCCGGCTCGATCGAGAAATGGGGCACGGAGGAGCAGAAGCTGAAGTGGCTGCCGCGGCTCTGCTCGGGCGAGGCGCTCGGCTGCTTCGGGCTGACCGAGCCCGACACCGGCTCCGACGCCGCCAACCTGCGCACCCGGGCGACCAAGACCGGCTCGGGCTGGTCGATCAGCGGCCAGAAGATGTGGATCAGCCTCGGCAACTTCTCCGAGGTTGCGTTGATCTTCGCCCAGACCGACCCCGAGAAGAAGCACCGCGGGCTCGCCTGCTTCCTCGTTCCGACGGCGAGCGAGGGCTTCACCACGCAGGAGATCCACGGCAAGCTCGGCCTGCGCTCCTCCGACACCGCGGAGCTCTCGCTCGACAACGTCGAGGTCGGCGAGGACGCGATGCTCGGCGAGATCGGCGACGGCTTCAAGGTCGCGATGAGCGCGCTCGACAACGGCCGCTACAGCGTCGCCGCCGGCTGCGTCGGCATCTGCGACGGCTGCGTCGAAGCCTCGGTCGCCTATTCCAAGGAGCGCAAGCAGTTCGGCGTCCCGCTCGCCCGCTTCCAGCTGGTCCAGGAGATGATCGCCGACATGATCGTCAAGCGCGACGCCTCGCGGATGCTCGTCTACCGCGCCGGTCTACTAAAGGATGAAGGGGCGCCGAACACGATGGAGACCTCGGTGGCGAAGCTGCACGCGACCGAGGCGGCGGTCGAATGCGCCAACCTGGCGATCCAGGTGCACGGCGGCGCCGGCTACGTCGACGACTACCCGGTCGAGCGCTACCTGCGCGACGCCCGCGTGACGACGCTCTACGAGGGCACCTCGCAGATCCAGAAGCTGATCATCGGCCGCGCGGCAACGGGGGTCAACGCGATGACCCCGATGGAGGTGGAGTAGACAGATGGCCGAGCTGGTCGAGACCTCGTTCGACGAGCCTCACGTCGCCCTGCTGCGGCTGAACCGACCCGAGGCCAGCAACGCCCTCTCGCCGGAGGTGATGGACGAGCTGATCGACGAGCTGGAGCGCCTCGATCCGGGTCCCGACGTGCGCTGCATCGTGATCGCCGGGTCCGAGAAGGTCTTCGCCGCTGGGGCCGACATCAAGGCGATGAGCGAACGCAGTTTCGCCGAAGCGCTCACCCACCCCTCCTCTTCGTTTTGGCGCCGCCTTGCGGCGGTGAAAACTCCGACGATCGCGGCGGTCTCCGGCTACGCCCTGGGCGGAGGCTGCGAGCTGGCCCTCGCCTGCGACATGATCGTCGCCTCCGACACGGCCGTGTTCGGTCAGCCCGAGATAACTCTCGGCATCATCCCCGGCGGTGGCGGCACGCAACGGCTGGCGCGGGTGATCGGCAAGCAGCGAGCGATGGAGTTCGTACTGACCGGGCGCCGCTTCGACGCGAACACCGCCCTCGAGCTGGGGCTCGTCAACAAAGTCGCCGAGAACGGGGGCTGGCTCGAGGAGGCGTTGGCGTTGGCCCATACAGTCGCCGAGCAGCCGCCGATCGCCGCCAGGCTCGCCAAACAGGCCGTGATCGCCGCCGAGGAGACGGCGCTCGCCGCCGGGCTCGAGAACGAGCGCCGCCTCTTTGAGCTGGCGATGGCGACCGACGACCGGATCGAGGGGATGAAAGCCTTCCTCGAGAAGCGCGTGCCGAAGTTCGAAGGCAAATGATCGCCGTCGAGCGGGTCGGCGTCGTCGGCGCCGGCACGATGGGGGCGGGAATCGCCCAGATCGCCGCGCTCGGGGGTTACGAGACGCGGCTGCACGATCCGGTCCCGGCGGCACTCGCGACCGGGATCGAACGGCTGCGCTCAGCGCTGGCCAAAGGCACCACGAAGGGCCTCTGGAGCGAGCAGGACGCCGACGTGGCGAGCGGCCGGGTCGGCGCCGCCACACGCCTCGACGACCTCGGCGAATGCGACCTGGTGGTCGAGGCGGCACCCGAGGACCTGAGGTTGAAGCGGGAGCTGTTCGCCGCGCTCGCGGAGGCCTGCGGCCCCAAGGCGATCCTCGCCAGCAACACCTCCTCGCTACCGGTCACCGCGATCGCCGCGGAGACCCCCCACCCCGAGCGCATCGTGGGCATGCACTTCTTCAACCCGCCGGCGCTGATGAGGCTGGTCGAGGTCGTCGCCACCGCGGACTCGGCCGAGGCCGCCCTGGAAGCGACCACCGAGGTCGGGCGGCGCATGGGCCGCACGCCGATCCGCGCCAAGGACAGCCCCGGCTTCATCGCCAACCGCCTCGCCCGCCCGTTC
>DAIRWC010000219.1:0-3294 GCA_036802505.1 Solirubrobacterales bacterium | reverse complement strand
GCGCTGCGCAAGATCCACCTCGACGAGGTGCCGCAGCTGTGGAACGTCCTGCGCGGCGACATGGCGGTGGTCGGCCCGCGGCCGATCCGGCCGGCCTTCTTCACCGAGCTCTGCCGCGAGATCCCCCAGTACTGGCAGCGGCTGGTCGTCCGCCCCGGCGTCACCGGCTTCGCCCAGACGCGGATGACCCGCGAGGAGTCCTGGGCGGACAAGCTGGCCCACGACATGGAGTACATCGCCGACCGCTCCGTCCCGCTTTACATCAGCGTTCTGCTCGCCACCGTGGTCAAGGTCCTCGGCCGCGGCCCCGCCGCGCCAAACTGAGCGCGGTCGAGGTTTCAACCGGATAGCGGACCAAAACTCGACCGCGGGTCGGGGTGAGAGACTGCCGCCATGTGCGGGATCTGTGGTGTGGCCGGGCCTGGGGCCGTTGACGTCGAGGCGGTCAGGGCGATGAACTCGCGGCTGACGCATCGCGGGCCCGACAGCGACGGTTTGTTCCACGAAGGCCGGGTCGCGCTGGCGATGCGGCGGCTCTCGATCATCGACCTCGAGCACGGCGACCAGCCGATCTCCAACGAGGACGGCAGCGTCACGGTCGTCCAGAACGGCGAGATCTACAACTACCGCGAGCTGCGCGGCGAGCTTGAGCGGCGCGGCCACCGCTTCGCGACGCACTCGGACACCGAGGTCCTCGTCCACCTCTACGAGGAGCACGGCGACTCCTTCGTCGAGCGCCTGCGGGGGATGTTCGCGATCGCGCTCTGGGACCGCCGCGAGCACCGCCTCCTCCTCGCCCGCGACCGCTTTGGGATCAAGCCGCTCTACATTCGTCAAGTCGACGGCGCGCTGTCCTTTGCGTCGGAGCTGAAGGCGATGCTGGAGCAGCCCGGCTTCTCGCGCCAGATCGATCCCCGCGCGGTCGCCGCCTACCTCGCCTTCAACTCGATCCCGGCGCCGCTGACGATCTTCGCCGAGGCGCGCAAGCTGCCGGCGGGAACGCTGGCGGTCTGGCGGGACGGCGAGCTGACCCAGACGCGTTACGCCAGGCCGTCCCCGGTCGCGGCGGGGGAGACCCGGCGCCGGCCCGAAGACGCCTTGGCGGAGGAGCTGCGCGAGACCCTGCGCGACTCGATCCGCGCCCACCTCGTCGCCGACGTCCCGGTCGGGGTGCTGCTCTCCGGTGGGGTCGACTCGGCCGGGATCGTCGCCCTCGCCGCCGGCGAGCAGTCCGGCCCGGTGAAGACCTTCTCGGTCGGCTTCGAGGAGGCGAGCTTCGACGAGCTCGACCGGGCGCGGCTGGTCGCCGAGCGCTACGGAACCGACCACCACGAGATCGTCCTGCGCCCCGACGCGGTCGAGCTCTTCCCAAAGCTGGTCGAGGCCTTCGACGAGCCCTTCGGCGACTCCTCGGCGCTGCCGACCTACCTGGTCTCCGAGCTGGCCGCGGGCGAGGTCAAGGTCGCCCTCTCGGGCGAGGGGGGAGACGAGCTCTTCGGCGGCTACTACACCTACGTCGCCGACCTGCTCGCGCCGCGCGTCGGACGTCTCGCCGCCCTTGCCGCGCCGCTCGCCGAGATGCTGCCCAGCTCCGATTCCAAGGTCAGCCTCGACTACAAAGCGAAGCGCTTCGCGCGGGGCGCCGGGCTGCCGCCGCTGGACCGCCACCACGCCTGGAAGGAGATCTTCTCGCGGCAGCTTCAGGCCTCGCTGCTCGGCGATCGCGATCCAGACTGGGACCCGGTCGACGTCTACCGCGAGCGCTACGCCGAGACGGCCGGCGCGGAACCGCTCGCCCGCCTGCAGGACGTCGACCTCGGGATCTACCTCGTCGACGACCTGCTGGTCAAGACCGACCGCTCGAGCATGGCGCACTCGCTGGAGCTGCGCGTCCCCTTCCTCGACAACGAGGTCGCCGCGATGGCGCTCGGCCTGGCGACGCCGCTCAAGGTGCGCGGCCTGGCCAAGAAGCGGCTGCTGCGCCAGGCCCTGGCGCCGCTGTTGCCCAAGCAGGTCCTGCGCGGGCCGAAGCAGGGGTTCTCGATCCCGGTTGCCGCCTGGCTGCGCGGGCCTTTGCAGGGCTTCGCGCGCGAAACGCTCTCGGCCGAGACGGTCGCACGGCAGGGTTGGCTCGATCCCGCAACCGTCACCGCGCTGCTCGACCGCCACTGCGCCGGCCGCGAGGACCTCAGCCGCCAGCTCTGGGGATTGATCGCCTTCACGCTCTGGTTCGACAGGTACGCCACCTAGTCTGGACCGATGCCCGCCGGCGTCGAAGCCCTCCTCGCCTTCCTCGTCGCGGGGGCCCTGACCCTGCTCCTGGTGCCGTTGACGATCCGCCTCGCCCGTCGCGCCGGCGCGATCGACATGCCCGGGGTGCGCTCGCTGCACGAGGTGCCGACGCCGAAACTGGGCGGCCTGGCGATCTTCGCCGGGGTCCTGATCTCCGCCCTGATCTGGCTGCCAGGGGACGCCGAGACCCGGGCGATCCTCATCGGTGCTGCGGCGATAACGGCGATCGGCGTCCTCGACGACATCTACGACCTCGGCGCGGCGACCAAGCTGCTCGGCCAGACCATCGCCGTGGTGATCCCGGTCTCGGCCGGAGTCACGGTCGAAAGCTTCACCTTTCCCTTCCTCGGCCAGCTCAACCCCGGCTCGGTCGACCTGCTGAGCCTGCCCGGCGGCGGCACGATCTCACTCGGCGACGTCGGCACCGTGATCGGCATCGTCGCCGTGATCAACGTGATCAACCTGATCGACGGCGTCGACGGCCTCGCCGCCGGGGTCTGCGTGATCTCCGGCGTCGCGCTTGCCGTGATCGCACTCTCGCTGGAGCGCAACGCCGCCGGCATCCTCGCCGCGCTCACCGCCGGTGCCGCGCTCGGCTTCCTCCGCCACGGCTTCCCGCCTGCCAAGACCTTCATGGGGGACACGGGATCCAACCTGCTCGGCTTCCTGCTCGGCGTCGTCGCCGTGCAGGGCGCCCTGAAGACCAACGCTGTCATCGCCCTGTTCCTGCCGCTGATCATCCTCACCGTGCCGATCCTCGACACCGGCTTCGTCGTCGCCAAGCGGCTCAAATACCGCCGCCCGATCTACCGCGCCGACCGCTGGCACTTCCACCACCGCATGGCCGACATCGGCTTCTCGCAGCGGCGCACGCTCGCCTACCTCTACGGCTGGACCTTCGTCATGGCGATCGTCGCGCTCGCCCTGCGCTTCGTCCCCTACAGCGACAACCACGGCCACTTCAACGTCTTCTGGACCGCAGCGCCGCTGATGCTGGCGCAG
>DAIRWC010000218.1:0-3317 GCA_036802505.1 Solirubrobacterales bacterium | reverse complement strand
ACCCGAGCCGCCGCTCGGCCTGCTCGACCCGAGCCTCGCACCAGGCCTGACGGCTCGGATACGGGTCAGGGTGGAGGAGAAACTCATCGACGCAGACCACTCCTGCGTCATAGGCGCGCTGCAGCGCCTCCTCTCGGGTCGCTCCGACATTGCGGCCAAAGGAATAGTCGTAGAGCAGAAAAAGCGAGGTGATCTGAGCTGGCCCACCCAGACCATCCCAAATCGGGAAGGGGTCCTCCGGGGTTACGACACCTATCCGCTGACAAAGGCGGACCAGACGCATGTAGCGCTGCTCGCCACGGAGCTGCAGAGGATCGTCACGGTGCACCAGCAACTCGTGGTTGCCGGGGGTCCAGATCACCCGTGCGAAGCGTTCGCGCAGTAGACGCAACGCCCACTCGACCTGTTCGGGGGAATCGGCGACGTCGCCACAGACGATCAGCCAATCGGACTCCGAGCGGGGCCGTAGGTTGTCGACGACCGTGCGGTTCTCGGGATGGTCGACATGCAGATCGCTGACCGCGAACAGCGTTGGGTCCATCGACGGCGAAGTCATTTGACCTCGAAAGGCATCAGCCAAAACCTGCGGCGCGAGTGGCGCCAGCTTCCGTTTCAAGCTCCTCCAGGCTGAGCGCCACGACTAGCTCAGAGTGGCAATCTGGAAGCAACCGCCCGAGCGCCTCCTCGACCTTGCGCAGGCGACGCTGGACCGTATGGCGATCTACCGCCAGCGCGGCGGCGGCTGTTGCGGCGTTCAAGCCGGCGGAGAAGTAAGCCCGCAACGTTTCGCGCAGGACGGCTCCGGAGTCGCCGTGACCATCGAGCGGTGCCAGGTAGGTCTCGAAGAGCGATTTGGCGAGTGCGTCGTCGCGCAGGATCGCGGCAATCAGCGCCACGTCGCGGGCGCGGGTGAGCCGCTGCGGCTTGCGCAGCATCACCTCCTGTGCTGCCTGGGCCTCGCGATGAGTCAGGCGCCAGCCGTCAAGACCGCGGCGCGGCTCACCCACCGCCAGCGACGCATCTCCGGCGACGCCGTTGGACAGCAGGCGTTCCAGGTCTGGAGCGGCCAGGGGTTGGCGAGCGCCGAGCCAGGCCCAGACGATCCCGTTTCCCCGTGGCACGACGAGGACTTGGCTATCGAGCCCCGCCGCGAGAGCACGCACGCAGGCCTCCGCCTTGGCGCCCTTGACGATCAGGCCCAGGTGCCAGGCATCTAAGGTGTATTCCAGACCGCCGATATCGACGGGGCTCTCGCCGGCAACCAGCCGCTGCACCCGTTCGGCGAGACGCTGCGTCGGCGAGCGTTTCATCCGCGCGACCTCGTCCATGTACTCGGTCGCCACCGCCGCCATCAGCCGATCGACCTGCGGTCCGTGCACCCGCAGGATTTTGCGCAAGGCCTGGCTCGGAAAGCGGTCGTCTTCGTCAATGATGAAGTCGCCCAGCAGCCTGTCGCCAGCCGCGTAGCGGCGCAGTACGGTGTCCAGCCTCACCCCCGCCTGAGCCGAGCGCCGCGCCTGCTCAGCCGCGGCTGAGGGAATCGGCCCCGTCCAGTCCTCGCCTTTCTCGATGTGAGAGAGGGCAAAGTCCAGGGATTCGCTGACCGTCGCCCGCAGCCCAGCGACGTACTCCGGGTCTTCTTCGCCGACCGACTCGGAAAGCGTGCGCGCACGGGCGAAGATCGCGTCTTCGATCTCGGCCAACCGCCCCCGCAGGCGAGCGACGAGCTCGATGCGAATCGTCACCAGCGAGTCGGCTTGACCCTCCCGCAATCGGCTCACCACGCACCGCACCGCGTCGTCGGCGGCCGCAACTCGCTGCACTGCGAAGGAGACTCCCCTGTCGTCATCCTCAATCCCCTATACACACGCTAGTTCCCAAGTCAGAGTGCGTCAACTTTAGCTCGGGTGCGAAACGGCTCTTCGTTGGGGGTCTTTAAGGACGATTTGTACGGCCTGTACAAGACGAACGAAACTGATTGCCATTCACGATTCAAGTGTCCCCGGCGCCGGGCCGATGGCGGGAAATCGCGGAGCAGCGACTCCGTAAAAACCCAAGAGGAGAGGCAATGTCCTGGACCACCAAGAGGCGCGCGCTGATAGCGCTCGGCTGTGCCTGCGCACTGGCCGTCGCCGGCGTCGCGCTGGCTTACTTCACCACTTCCGGATCGGGCACCGCTAACGCGACGGTCGGCTCGAGCTCGGCCGTGACGCTGCACGCGACGGTGTCCTCGAGCCTGTATCCCGGGACCTCCTCGCCGGTCAGCTTCACGGTCGACAACCCCTCCTCGGGCTCGCAGCGCGTCGGCACGATCACGCTGAGCAGCATCACCGTCGATGCCGGTCACTCGACCTGCAGCACGACGATCAGCGGCGGAAACCCCGACTTCGCGATGCCCGCGGTCGCCGTCAACAAAGTCTTCGCGACCGGCAACGGCCAGAGCGTGACCCAGGCGGGGACCCTGACGATGAACGAAACCGGGGTCAGCCAGGACGCCTGCCAGGGCGCGACGGTGACGCTGCACCTGATCAACAACTAGGGCAACGGGTGAGTCGGAGCGCGACGTGGCACGGAGCGGCCTCAGGGCCCTGATCGGGCTGATCGGCGTCGGCGCCTGCCTCGCCGGCGTCGCCTTCGCCGCGCCCGGGCACGGGGCCGGTGCCGGTAGCCCGGATCGCAAAACGCGATCCGGGCGGCTGCCGAGGCCGACGATCGGCGCCCGTCCCGACGCACAGTGGCCCTCGACCAGCGCCAGGTTCGGGTTCACGGTCCGCGGGCCCGGCACGCGCTTCGAGTGCCGGCTCGACCGGGCGCGCTGGAAGGCCTGCCGCTCCCCGGTCGCCTTCAACGGGCTCCCGGTCGGTGGCCATAAATTCTCCGTCCGCGCGATCGGTCGTCAGGGCGGGCACGGCGCCGCGGCGAAAGTCCGCTGGACGGTCCTCGCGGCAAGGGACTTCTCGATCGACCCCGACCTCTCCGGCCTGGACGCCCTCTACCCGGGGGCGCCGCCGGTCGCGCTGCCGCTGACCGTGAACAATCCAAACCCGGCTCCCATACTCGTCACCGAACTGCGGGTCTCGGTCGCGGCCGATCCGCCGGGATGCGGAGGCGCCGACAACCTCGCCCTGGTCCAGTCCAATGCCTCGCCCTCCTCGCCGCTCGAAGTTCCCGCTGCGCTCGTCCGTCTCTCCGTCGGCATCGAAGATATCGAAGATATTCTAAGTGATCTGGAACAGGCTCTGTCTATCGGGCGGTGAATATGCACCGAGCAGGTTGCAAGAAAGATTGCCCGGCGCGTTAAATAGATAGTAGTAGTT
>DAIRWC010000217.1:0-3324 GCA_036802505.1 Solirubrobacterales bacterium | reverse complement strand
CACCTACATCGTCCAGGACAAGCCGGCCGGGCTCGCCCACGCCGTGCTCACCGCCGAGCAGTTCATCGCCGGCTCGCCCTTCGTCATGTACCTCGGCGACAACCTGCTCGCCGACGGCCTGCGCGGGCTCGTCGCCACCTTCCGCGAGTCCGAGCCCGACGCGCTGATCCTGCTCACGCCCGTCGCCGACCCGAGCTCCTACGGCGTCGCCGAGCTCGACGGCGACCACGTCGTCCGCCTGGTCGAGAAGCCGAAAGACCCGCCCTCGAATCTCGCCCTGGTCGGCGTCTACCTCTTCCAGCAGGCGATCTTCGATGCCGCCCGCGCGCTGGAGCCCTCATTGCGGGGCGAGCTGGAGATCACTGAGGCGATCCAGAGCCTGATCGAGGACGGCCACAAGGTCCAGTCGGAGGTGGTCAGCGGCTGGTGGAAGGACACCGGCCAGCTCGCCGACATGCTCGAGGCCAACCGGCTGGTGCTGGAGGAGATCGAGACGCGGATCGACGGCGAGGTCGACGACGCCTCCAAGGTCGAGGGCCGGGTCGTGGTCGAGGCCGGCGCCACGGTGAGCGACTCGACCGTGCGCGGCCCGGCCGTGATCGGCGCCGGCGCCAGGATCGAGGGCGCCTACGTCGGCCCCTACACCTCGATCGGCGAGGACGTGAAGATCTGCCGCTCCGAAATCGAGCACTCGATAGTCCTCTCCGGCTCCGTCGTCGAAGACCTCGGCACCCGCATGGAGGCAAGCCTGCTCGGCCGCGAAGTAAAGCTGACCCGCAGCGAGGGGATGCCGAAGACGCTGCGGATGCTGGTCGGCGACAAGTCAGAGATCAAGATCATCTGAATCGGTTTGCTTTGGCTCTGGAATTTGGCCGTGCCGCTTCCTCTGTTTGGGAAAGAACTCATGCTCAAGCTCCTTTGACGTAACGCACGGGACGAGGCCGTAGGGTTTCCTCGCAGGCCGGGGAAGCGTGGTTTCATCCCTCGGGGGTCGCCTCCCAGCTCCCGCCTGAGGGCCGCACCCGGCCTCTTCAAGAGTTAGGGGGCGGGCAGGTCGGGACTGGGGACCCGCCCGCCCCCACTTAACGGCTTCAGCCGTTCTTGGCGATGTAGAGCATCGGCAAAACGACACGCTCAGTCTTGAGCACCATGCGATCACCTCCTCCCATTTGTCCGCGGGCGGGCTGCCGTGCCCGTATCAAGGGGGCGGCGCGCGCCTGGTTCTGAGCTGTCAAGAATGCTTGAAATTTTCTGAGCGATCAAGGGTAAATGTCGCATCCTGTCTGCGACCGCCGCAAAACTTGCTTAACTACTCCGCGCTCAGGGACCCAATGTGTTCCGGGGGGAGAACCCCGTAATTCCGGGACAAAAAAAGGATCGGGAGAGACGACTATCGGGGGCAAGGACAAGAACGGGGAGAGTGGATCCAAGGGCACCCGAAAGGCCAAACTGAAAGGCAAGGCCAAACTGACGGGGAGGCCAAAACCGAAGCGCCGGTCCAACCGTGACGCCACCCAGAAGGCGAGGGAGCGGGCGGCCGGATTGGTCCCGAACCCGAACTTCAAGATCATCGCCAGCGATCCGCTGAAAGCGCAGATCGTCGCCGTCGCGCTTCAGCGCCTCTACTCGCCCAGTGAATACGCCAGGGAGGCAGGCGTGGATTTGAGGATCGCGTCCTACGCCTTCAAAGTGCTGAGGGAAAAGGGCGTTCTCGAACTGGTCGAAGCGGTTCCCGTCCGCGGTTCGACCATCAAGCACATGTACCGCGCGACCGAGGCCGCCCTCGTCAGCAACGCCGACTGGGGAAATCTGAGCGAGGCCCTGCGCCCCGTGTTCACGGGGACGATTCTCCAAGACTTCAGCGCTCGCGTCACGCAAGCAATCGATACTGGCGATCTGTTCTCCCGCGACGACTTCTGTCTCTACTGGGCGCCGCGCGACTACGACGAGATCGCGTGGAAAGAGCAGGTCGAGATTTACAACTGGTGCATCGAAGAATCGAAGCGGCTCGAATGCGACACGGTCAGCCGCCGAGCCGACGGTGAAAGCGACGGCAGCTTTCACACCACCTTCGCAATAGCGGCCTTCCCCTCACCGACGCACGACGAGTTCAAGAAGCACCAGGCGAGGGCCAAACAGAAGGGCCGAGGGAAAGCCAAGGCGAAAGGCTCTCCCGCCAAACCGAAAGGTCCCGCGCAGGGCAGCGCTAGGGCAAAGGCGAAACCGAAGGGGGCGAAATCGGGCAAAGGGAAGGGCGCGGCCAAACGGAACAGGGGGGAGGCGTGAACTCATCGCCGAGGCGGGCCGTGGTCGAACACGACGCGCGTCTGGACATCCTGTGCTGCCTGAACGGCGAGCCGCTGGCAGTCGAGCAGGTGAGCGGCAGGACCGGAATGCACCCGACACGGACGAAGCACCACATACGGATTCTCGACGCCTTCGGAATCGTGGGAAGGGCGCGAAGCGGGGACAGCGGGCAGGCGCTCTATGTCGCCCGCCTCGACGATCAACCCGATTGGGTCCGCGAGGCCGTCGAGGCGCATAAGAGGGTGGCGAGGGAATGAGCGTCGAGGATGCGGGGGTTGCCGGCCCGCCCAAGTACAACCCCGAGCTGGTTGCACAGGTGATCTTGGAAGAGGCCATCGAACTGTATCCCCAGCGCCTGACGGTAGGCGAGCTTTCGCTGCGAATTGTCTCCGATCCCGATGACGGGAGGGAGGTCGAGACGGCAAGCGAAGCGATCTGCGACCTCAGACGGTCGGGACTGTTCCGCTACCGGAACGACGATCAGGTCGTGGAGCCGACGCATGCGGCCTTCAGCGCCGCCGCGATCTTCGGGCTGCGGTGAGTCCGACTGCCGGAACTGGTGCACGACTGGCGCACAATGACCTCAAACCGCTCTAGCAAGCCGTATCTTCGCGACAAGTCCAAGATCAAGATCATCTGATCTGCTGGCGCTCCCAATCTGCCCAACTGTGGCTCCCAATTTGCCGCTGCCTGGCTCCCGATCTGTCTCCTGCACCGGGGTCCCGACACGATCCCGATGGGGGATCGCATCTCGGCTGTCCCGCTTCCGGGTTTGTGGAGCGACTAGCCTGTCCGCCTCTTGAAGATCGAGACGCAAATATCGAGGGCGCTGTGAAGCTGCTCGTCGCCGGCGCCGCCGGCATGCTGGGCCGCGACGTGATGCTCGCCGCCGGCAACGCCGGCCACCAGGTGGTCGGCTACGGCCACGCCGAGCTCGACATCGGCGACGCCGCCGCCGTCAGCGCCAAGGTCGAGGGCGAGCGTCCCGACGTCGTCATCAACTGCGCCGCCTGGACT
>DAIRWC010000216.1:0-3366 GCA_036802505.1 Solirubrobacterales bacterium | reverse complement strand
ATCGTCGCCGTCGCGCCGACGTGCTCGAGCGCCTTCTCGACCGAGCGCAGATTGCCCATGCCGTAATCGAGGATGCAGATGCGCGCCGTCACTCGCTCAGCGTCCCCTTGGTCGAAGGCACGCCACTCTCGTCGGGATCGATCGAGACCGCGACCCGCAGGGCGCGGGCGAAGGCCTTGAAGCAGGCCTCGATCATGTGGTGGACGTTGGTGCCGGAGCGGACCGAGATGTGCAGGGTCAGCTTGGCGCCATTCGCGACGGCGCGGAAGAACTCCTCGGCCAGCTCGCTGTCGAAGCCGGCGATCGAGGTCGCCGGCAGCTCGGCATCGAAGACGCAGAGCGGCCGCCCCGAGATGTCGATCGCGCACTCGGCCAGCGACTCGTCCATCGGCACCAGCGCCGAGCCGTAGCGGCGGATCCCGGCGCGGTCGCCGAGCGCCTCGTCGAGCGCCTGGCCGAGGACGATGCCGACGTCCTCGACGGTGTGGTGCGCGCCGGTCTCCAGGTCCCCGTCGGCCTCGACCCGCAGCCCCAGCTTGCCGTGACGGGCGAGCAGGTCGAGCATGTGGTCGAGAAAGCCGACCCCGGTAGCGGCGCTCGACTCGCCCCCGTCCAGATCGAGCGAGAGCTTGATCTTGGTCTCGGCGGTGCTGCGTTCTCTGCTTGCGGTTCGTGCCATGCCACTAAGTGTCCTTGGTCCTGATCATCGCCGACTCGCCGTGGACGGGGAAGCCCTCGGCCTCGGCGAGCACCTTGACGTGCGAGGCAAGCTTCGCCGCAGCCTCGGCGGGGACCTCCACGGTGGCGATCTTGCGGCGGAAGGTATCCGGGCCGAGTGGACCGGAGAAGCGGCCGGTGCCTCCGGTGGGCAGAACATGGTTAGAGCCCGCTGCGTAGTCGCCGAAGGCAGTAGCGGCATGGGTCCCGGCGAAAACGCAGCCCGCGGCGGTGACCCGATCGGTAAGGCGCGTCGGATCCGTGTTTAGAAGCTCCAGGTGCTCGGGCGCCAGAGCGTTGGCAAGGTCAATCGCATCGTCGAGGCTTGGCACGCAGACGTGGGCAAGAAATGCGTCTGGGGAGATCGCGCGTTTGCCTGCTGCCTCTTTGGTGGCGGCGGCGATCTCGTCCAGAACCGACTCCTCCACGGCTACCGCGATGAGGACGCCCTCCGGTCCGTGCTCGGCTTGGGCGCAGAGGTCGAGTGCGGCCCACTGTGGCTCGGTCTCGCCGTCGGCAATCACCATCAACTCGGAAGGCCCCGCGTAGGAGTCGATCCCGACGACGCCCTGGACATCGCGCTTTGCCTCCTGGACCCAGGCATTTCCAGGACCAGCGATCACGTCCACGGCGCTGATCGTGTCGGTTCCGTATGCAAGCGCAACGATTGCCTGGGCGCCCCCCATCGCGTAGACCTCGTCCACCTCGCACAGCTCGGCAGCGGCCAGTACCAGCGGGCTGAGCTGACCGTCGGGCCCAGGTGGCGACGCCAGGACGACGCGTCCGACGCCGGCGACACGCGCTGGAATTGCGCACATCAGCACGCTGGATGGATACACGGCCCTCCCGCCAGGCGCGTAGATGCCCGCGGCTTCGACCGGTACCTCACGCATCTGCACGCTCTGTCCCTGGGGGAGGGCCACCGACCGCGGCTGAGTGTCGACCTGGGCCTCCGCCACCATGCGGATGTTGGCCGCAGCGATTTCCAGAGCTTCACGCAGGTCGGCGTCGAGCACCTCAAGCGCGGCTCGCCGCGCCTCCCTTTTCACCGTAAGCGAAAGGGAGCTGGGGTCGGCGTCGGTCGCATCGAGCTTGGCCGTGTAGCGCAAGACGGCCTGGTCGCCGTCCCGCACGACCTGTTCCTTGATCGTGCTGACATCGCGGGCAGCCGCGGCGCCAGAGGTATTTAGGCGCACCGCCTCGGCGGTCTTTGCGGCTCCGTCCCAGGCAAACCGCCGAACCCTCATTCCGCCGTTGCCTTCCGCAGTCTCGCCGTCAGATCGTCGATCTCCTTGAAGAAGGGGTAGACGGAGGCCGCGGTGCGACCGTCCCCGCGGGCCAGGACCTCGTCGTACCCGATCGCCGGCGTCGCCACCTCGCCGTAGTCACGGCTCTCGAACATCTCGATCATCGCCGGGTGCAGGCGCCGCAGCTCCCGCATCTCTTCGGGGAGGATGTCGCGCGTACCTGGGGGAATGAGATGAATCATTGGAGGGACCTTACGGGAGCGCTGAGAAAGCCTTCTAGGCCGGGATCTCTGCAGAGACGCGTTCGATCTGGGCGCCGAGGCCACGCAGGCGCTCGTCGATCGACTCGTAGCCGCGATCGATCTGCCGAATGTTGCCGATCTCCGAGCTGCCCTCGGCCGCCAGGGCGGCGATGAGCATCGCCATCCCGGCCCTGATGTCGGGGCTCTCGACCCGCTCGCCGTGAAGCCGGCTCGGACCGCTGACGATCGCCCTGTGGGGA
Organism: Solirubrobacterales bacterium; assembly: GCA_036802505.1. GTDB lineage: Bacteria > Actinomycetota > Thermoleophilia > Solirubrobacterales > 70-9 > VRUE01. Next base: position 900 of record DAIRWC010000216.1, on the reverse strand, counting down.
TCGCAGAGCGTGATCCGAGCGCCCATCGCGACCAGCTTGTCGACGAAGAACAGGCGGTTCTCGAACATCTTCTCGAAGATCAGGATCTCACCCTCGGCCTGCGTGGCGAGGGCCAGCGCGATCGAGGTCAGGTCGGCGGGGAACGCCGGCCAGGGACCGTCCTCGATCTTCGGGATCGCGTCGCCGATGTCGGCCTTGATCCGCAGCCGCTGCTCGGGCGGCACGATCACGTCCTCGCCCTCGATCGTCGATTCCAGCCCGAGCCGGCGGAACTGGCGCCTCACCATGACCAGGTCGGCGGGTGCGACTTCGCGGATCCGCAGTTCGCCCCCGGTCGCCGCGGCGAGCGCCATGAAGCTCCCCACCTCGATGTGGTCGGGGGAGATCGTGTGCTCGGCGCCGCCAAGGCGGTCGCGCCCGTGAACCGTCATCACGTTGGAGCCGATCCCCGTCACCTCGGCGCCCATCGCGCTCAGCAGGTGGGCGAGGTCTTGAACGTGCGGCTCGGAGGCGGCGTTGGAGATGGTCGTCGGGCCCGGCGTCAGCGCCGCGGCCATCAGCGCGTTCTCCGTGCCCATCACCGAGGGCTCGTCCATGAAGATCGCGCCGGGGCGCAGCCCGCCGGCGGGAGCCCTCAACTCGATCCAGCGATCGCCGTCGACGTCGGCGCCGAGATCGGAGAAGGCGTCAAGGTGCGCGTCGAGCCGGCGGCGGCCGATGAAGTCGCCACCAGGCGGCGGCATGCGGGCTTCGCCAAAGCGCGCCAGCAGCGGTCCGGCGAGCAGGAACGAGGCGCGAATCTGGTTCGAGAGATCCTCGTCGACGGCGACGTCGGAGACCGATGCGGCGCGCAGTCGCAGGCTGTTGTCGGCGACCCAAGAGGCCTCGACGCCGAGCCGC
>DAIRWC010000215.1:0-3417 GCA_036802505.1 Solirubrobacterales bacterium | reverse complement strand
AGGCGGGCGGCATCTGGGCCGAGGGCGTCGGCGCGCTGCGCAAGGTCTTCGGCCAGACGACGATCGCGGAAGTGGCTCGCCGGGAGGCCGAGGAGGCCGGCTCGGGGATGTACTTCATCTAGATCGGGCCACATCCCCATTGGGATTCCGCTTGTTCAAGCGGAGCGCAGTCCGGCTGAATCCGGTTATTTCCGGTCGTACTGGCGCACAACTGGCGCACGAGAGCCGATCTTCGTCCACTTCACGCGGGGCTGCCTGCCGCCCGGCTACCATTTGAGCCGTGACGACTCGCGAGAAAGCCCGCGCTGTTCTGGATCATCTGCCCGAGGAGCGGGTGGATGCGGCGCTGGCAGCGCTTGAGGCCGTGGAAGGCCGCGATACCTCGGTGGAGGCAATCCTTGCCCGCCACGGCGAGGAGCGGCTGAGCCCCGAGGAATTCGACCGGCACTTCGGGTCGCTGCCAACCGACGCCGAGGGCTGAGCGTGACGCAGGCCCGGCCGGAGCCGGTCTTTCCGGTCGGCTTCGATGAGGATGCCCTCGCCGAGGACCTTGAGCGCCTGTCAGAGGGTGCTGTAGAGGCTTTGGAGGCATTCCGCAAAGAGCTACGCCGCGAGGGCGGCATCCCGCAGTCTCGGCTCAAGGCCTGCCACGACGAGGGCCAGGACGGCACAATGCTCGGCGGCTGCGTCAAGACATACGTGCCGTGGCCGGGCGGCCGCTTCGGCGCAGTGTTCGTGGCGGTGAAGCACCCGAATCGCCCAATGGCACTGCGCGCCTTCGCATTCGGAGTTCGCCATCATCCTCGCGAGTCGAATGCTGAATCGGTCTATGAGATTGCGCATCAGCGACTCGACAAGCAGGCGTCGTAGCTCGTCATGGAATTGACCGCCCGTATCCATATCGAGGACGGCAGCTACTGGGCGGACGTCCCAGAGTTGCCCGGCTGCTTCGCATCCGGGGACACCCTTGACGAGCTTTTTGAATCGCTGCAAGAGGGAGTCGCGCTCTATCTCGCCGACGAGGGCGGGGAGAGCGGCCCGCTGCACGTCGCCACGGCGACGCTGACGGATCGACCGCTGACGCCCGCATAGGGGCTCTTCGCCCCTTGGCGAAGGAAAACGGCGGGAAGCGCGAGTGCTGAGGCTTACGTCCGCTCTCGGAGGCGTGCCGTCCATTGCGCATGGGCGCATCTCGCTGACTGCCTGGCCGGTCGCTGTTTCGTAGGCCGCGAGAAAGTCGTCGGCAATTTGCTCGTCGAAGAGGAGGGCCAGATCCAGTCGGCACCAGCCCAAGTCGAAGCCACGTGGACCGCGTGACCCGTCCGACCAGTCGACGATGCCCGTGAGTCTTCCGTCCCGCCAGACGACGTTGCCCGACCAGTAATCGCAGTGGGTGAGCACCTCCGGCGAGCTCACAACCTCTGGCCAGCGAGACCGAACTTCCCCTGCCAGCGGACCAGCCAATATCTCCTCAGAGCCTCCTCGCCCACCGGAAACTGGCGGACGACAACGCTGGTCGAGGGATTCTCGGTATCGACTCGCCAGGTGCCGGACTTCCTCCAGCGTTCCAGATGAAGGCAGGGGCTCGGATCGAGTCATCGCCGGAACACTAAGTTCAACAAGCAGGTTTCGTAGCTCGTCATGGGCTATAGGGTCGCGTCCATGAGCGCGCAAGGAGCATCGAAGTGAGGATCGGGGCAGAGGCTTCTGCCGTCGTGGGAGGGACGCCGCTGGTGGCGTTGCGGCGGCTCAGCGAGGGGTTGCCCGGCGAGGTCTGCGCGAAGCTGGAGTACTTCAACCCCGGTGGGTCCGTCAAGGACCGGATCGGGGTGGCGATGCTCGACGCGGCCGAGGAGGGGGGCCTGATCGAGCGGGGGCGGTCGGTGATCGTCGAGCCGACCAGCGGCAATACCGGGATCGCATTGGCGATGGTCTGCGCGGCCCGGGGCTACGAGCTGATCCTGACCCTGCCAGAGGGGATGAGCCGCGAGCGGGCGAAGCTGCTGCGCGCCTACGGGGCGGAGGTGCGTGAGACGCCCTCGCTCGGCGGGATGACCGAGGCGGTCGAGCTCGCCGAGGCGATCTGCGAGCAGCGCAAGGGGTTCATGCCGCAGCAGTTCTCCAACCCGGCGAATCCCGAGGTGCACCGCCGCACCACCGCGGAGGAGATCTGGAGCGACACGGACGGCGAGGTCGATGCCTTCGTCGCCGGGGTCGGCACCGGCGGGACGATCACCGGGGTGGGGGGGATGCTGCGCGAACGCAAGCCGGAGGCGCTGGTCGTCGCGGTCGAGCCCGCGACCTCCCCCGTACTTTCCGGCGGCGCGCCCGGCCCGCACAAGATCCAGGGCATCGGCGCCGGCTTCGTGCCGGCGGTGCTCGACCGCTCGCTGATCGCCGAGAGGATCGGCGTCAGCGACGAGGACGCATTGGAGACCGCCCGCGTCGCGGCGAAGCGGGAGGGGGTGCTGGCCGGCATCTCCGCCGGGGCGAACATCAAGGCGGCGCTCGAGGTGGCGGCGCGGCCGGAGATGGAGGGGAAGCGGGTTGTGACCGTGGTCTGCGATTCGGGCGAGCGGTACATGTCCCTACCCTTCTTCGCACCATGAGGATGCTCAAGCGCTTCGTCCTCGAGCTCAAGGCCGACATCGCCGCGGCGCGTGACCGCGACCCCGCGGCCACCGGCGTCTCCTCCTTCGAGATCCTCGCCAGTTGGGCGGGTGTGCAGGCGCTCCTGGCCCACCGCGTCGCCCACCGCCTGCGCTGCCTGGGGGTGCCGCTGGCGCCACGGACGATCGCCTACTTGAGCCGCATGGTCACCGGGGTTGAGATCCACCCGGCGGCAAAGATCGGGCCCGAGTTCTTCATCGACCACGGCTCCGGCGTGGTGATCGGCGAGACCGCCGAGATCGGCCGGCGGGTGACCCTGTACCAAGGGGTGACGCTCGGCGGCACCGGCTTCCAGCCCGGCAAGCGCCACCCGACCCTCGGCGACAACGTCACGGTCGGCTCGGGCGCCAAGCTGCTCGGCCCGATCGCGGTCGGCGACGGCGCCAAGATCGGCGCCAACACCGTCGTCGTCGAGGACGTGCCGCCCGCCTCGACCGTGGTCGGCAACCCCGGCCACCCGGTCAAGGTGGAAGGGCGGCGACCGGAGGGCCCGGACGCCGACTGGATCCACCTGCCAGACCCGATCGCCGAGGCGATCAAGACCCTCTCGGAGCGGATCGCCAAGCTCGAGCAGCGCCTCGCCGAGCTCGACGGCGGCGAGGGCGCCGGCGGGAACGGGGAGGAGCTGCGACCGCGGACCGGTCGTTCCTCCGCCGGGGGCTGAGCCAGCCGTCCCCGTCTCTATTCTCGGAGCGATGCTCCAGACCGAGCCCGAGACGCCCGCCGGCGAGCCGGACGCCCTTCCGG
>DAIRWC010000214.1:0-3421 GCA_036802505.1 Solirubrobacterales bacterium | reverse complement strand
GTAAAATGACGAGGTCCAGTTGTCGCCAGACAAGGACGCAGGGAGGCCGAATGGCAGCGCCATTTGGCCGACCGAGGACGCAGTATGGCGGCGATCTGGGGCCGTCATTTTCGATCTGACGTTGCGAGGCAGGGCACTAGTAGGCCGTTCCGGCGGCGGCGAGTCGCTGCGCCGCGGTCTCGATATCGCGGGGGCTCGCCTGTATCGAGCCGACCTGTTCGACGGCAGCGGCACTGAGGCCGAGCGCGGCGGCGTCGTGAGCGATCCGCCCGGCGCCGGAGAGCCGTGCGTCGCGACTGCGAGCGACCGAGTTGTCTTCTTCCAAGGCTTGGATGTTTTGGGAGATGTGCCCGGAGCTGGCGGCGAAGCTGAGCGTGATCACGTTGAGGGCGACGATGCCGACAAGCAGTACGCCCAGGACCCCGATCCAGGCACGACCGCGGGTCATCCGCACCACCAGGCCCGAGTCGGGGAGGTTGCGGACGGCGGTCGCGGTGCCGACCGCGATCGGGATCAGCTGGCCGCCAGGGCGTCGGACGGGTGCCTTGCGGCGCGCCGGCGCCGGCTTGCGAGCGGGGGCGGTGCGCGCGGAGGCTATGACGAGCGGCCGTTTGCGGCGCGGAGCGCCCACAGGAGCCGAGGCGGTCTTGCGGGCGGTCGCCGCGGCTGCCATCAGGCGGCGCTCCCGGCGCTCTGCGCGTCGGCGATCTTGACCGCGGCGCGAAGGTGGGCGGATTTCGAGCGTGGGTTGGCGGCTATCTCGGCGGCCTCGGGCGCGATCGCACGGCGGGTGAGCAGCTCGGCTTCGGGCTCGCGCCCGCAGGTACAGACCGGGAGCTCGGGCGGGCAGACGCAGCCGCGGGCGCGATCGGCGAGAAAGCGCTTGACGGGGCGATCCTCGAGCGAGTGGAAGGAGATCGCCGCCAAGCGACCGCCGATCGGCAGCATCGACCATGCGGTCGGCAGGGCGTCGTCGAGCGAGTCGAGCTCGCCGTTGACGGCGATCCGGATCGCCTGGAAGGTCTTCTTGGCCGGATGGCCGGCGCCGAAGCGGGCCGAGGCCGGCATCCCGGCCTTGACCGCGTCGACCAGCTCGGCGGTGGTCCGCAGGGGGCGGCGGCGGCCGATCTCGCGGGCGATTCCGCCGGCATAGCGCTCCTCGCCGAACCGCCGCAACGCCTGGGCGATGCGCGACTCGGGCCACTCGTTGACTAGGTCGGCGGCACTGAACTCCTGCCGCGTGTCCATCCGCATGTCGAGCGGTGCGTCGTAGGAATAGGAGAATCCCCGCTCCCTGGCGTCGACCTGCATCGAGGACATTCCGAGGTCCATGAACACCATGTCTGGGCGGATGCCTTCGCCGCGCAGGGTGCGAAGACCTGCCGAGTAGTCGCTGCCCAGGAAGCGGGCGCGGCAGGGAGCCTCGGCGGCAAAGCGCTCGAAACGGGCCTCCGCGGCGGGATCGCGGTCGATTCCGATCAGAGTCCCCTCGGTCCCGATCGCCGCGGCGATCTGGCGCGCGTGGCCGCCGCCGCCGAAGGTGCAGTCGACGGCGATCTGCCCTGGCTGCGGCGCCAACAGGGCGGTCAGCTCGGGGGCGAGGACTGGTTCGTGCTCGGTCGGCATGTAGATAAGGGTTGCGCTGTGGGGTCCGGTGTAGCGATGGGCTCGGTCGGACAGGGCGGCGTGCTCGGCGTGAGCTTGCATCTCAGGCGGCCGCTCCACTCGAGGCGAGGCCCTCGGCGATCTCGGGGGCAGAGGCGTCGAGCTCCTCCTCCTGCTTGGCCCAGGCCTCGGCGTTCCAGATCTCCAGGTACTCGCCGGTGCCGACCACGACGCATTCGCCCTCGAGGCCGGCGTGCTCCAGCAGCGGCTTGGGGATGCGGATGCGGCCCGCGGAGTCGAGCTTCTCGTCGAAGGAGCCGCCGTGAAAGCGGCGGCGCAGGCTGCGCGCGTCCTTGCCGAAGGGGCTGTGCGGCGAGAGGAAGCGGTCGGACAGCTGCTCGAACTCCGCGGTCGTGTGCACCCAGACGCAGGGGTCGAAGCCTTTCGACAGAACAATCCCGTCGGAGAGCGCGGCCCGGAAGCGAGAGGGAACCGTGAGGCGATCCTTGGAGTCGAGACTGTGCTCGTAGAGACCCCGAAATGCCATCCCCGTGGTCCTTTCTGCGGGCGGAAGAAAGAGTTAGGACCGGAGTGATGAGGTGGGAGGAGCCTCACCACCCCGGTCCTGGGCTTCAACTCGAGCGCCACAGTACCCCACTTCCTCCCACTTTGCAACACAACGTCAAACAGGCGTCCCATTCGCAACCTCGATTGCAACGGTTAGGCTCGCCTCGATGAATCCGCCCGACGACGCCAACGACCTGCGCGGCTTCCACTTCAAGCGGCTGCTGGGCAAGCCGCTGATCTGGGTCCTGCTAGCGATCTTCATCGTTGCCGCCGGGGTCGCCGGAGCGATCTTCGTCGGCCCGGCGATCGGTGCCGCTGCCGCCGCCGCGACGTTCTTGCTCGGCCTCCTGGTCGTTTTCGCGATCGCCGACTCGCGGGCGGAGGACGCCTTCTTCGTCGCCTACGCCGAACAGCGGGGGCTGGCGCTGGCGGGCAGGGGGCCGTTACCTCCGGCGACGCCGCTGCTGCGCAAGGGCGACGACCGCTACGCCGAGCGCTCCATGGCCGGCCCGCTCGCCGACGGGGTCGACGGCGTCCTCGCTCTCTATACCTACGAGGACGAGACGACCGACAGCGAGGGCAACCGGCAGACCAACTACTACCACTACACGGTCGGCCTGGCCCAGATTCCCGAGTGCGCCGACTTCGTCCCCGAGCTCTACTGCCAGCGCAAGTCGGGCCTGCGCGCGCTGGAGAAGTTCGAGGACGTCTTCCGTCGCTCCAAAGAGCGGGTCAGGCTGGAGAGCGAGGCGCTCGACGAGCGCTACGAGATCTTCGCCGCCAAGGGCGAGGACGCCAACCGCCTGCGCCAGCTCTTCTCCCCCACCTTCATCGTCTGGCTGACCGACTCGGCCCCGGACAAGTTCGCCTTCGAGCTGGTCGACGGAACCCTCTGCTGCTACGTCAAGGGCCACAAGAAGAAGGCGGCAGAGCTGGACACGATCCGCGCCGCCTCAGCCGCGGTCTCCACGCGGCTGCGTGACGAGGCGACGGAGTAGCTGGGCCGCCTCCGGAGCTACACCTTTGGCAGTGGGCCGACAATCGCTTCCAAGTGCTCCCGAGCTTTCTTTGAAAGTTCGCGCATTTCCTCCAGTTCCCGGCGATTCCGGGCAATGCTGGCCCGGATCCAGCGCATGTCCTCGATGTACTCCTCATCTCGGATTCGGAAGGTTTTTGTCTGCTCGGACATAGCTGGATCCTACCTCTTGGCGTGGCCCCGAATCGATTTTGCTCGTTCGAGCTCGTCGGC
>DAIRWC010000213.1:0-3474 GCA_036802505.1 Solirubrobacterales bacterium | reverse complement strand
TGGACGGAGTGCGGGTCTTCTACCGGCGGGTGCCGGGGGAGGGGACGCCGCTGGTCTACTGCCACGGCAACCCGACGCATGGCGAGGAAGCTGTTCCGCTGCTGGAAAGATCTGGAGGCCCGGCGATCGCTATCGACATGCCGGGCTGGGGACGCTCGGCCCGTCCCGACCCGGCCCGCTTCGACTACTCGATGTACGGGCTTTCGGCCTTTCTGGAGCGCTGTCTCGACGAGCTCGGCATCGGGCGGCGCAAGCTCGTCGTCCACGACTGGGGCGGCCTCGCCTTGATCGGCGCCCAGCGTCGTCCCGATCTGGTCGAGAAGCTGGTCATCGTCAACACCGTGCCATTGCTGCCGGGCTACCGCTGGCACTGGGTTGCGCAGTTATGGCGTCGGCGGCCGATCGGCGAGATCCTCAAGCGGACCACGACCAGGTCGTCCCTGGCCCTGCTCCTGCGCCAGGCTCGCGGCGACCATCGCAGCCCGATGCCGCCCGAGTTCGTCGACTTGATCTGGAACCACTGGGACAGCGGAACCCAGGCGGCCCTCCTCCAGCTCTACCGCCACGCAGACCCCCCACGCCTCGCCGAGGCCGGAACGAATCTGAACAAGCTCACCTGCCCGGCACTCGTCCTCTGGGGCGACCGCGACATCTACCTGCCGCTGAAGTTCGGCCAGCTCTACGCGGAAGCTCTCCCCAGCGCGGAGTTCGAAGCAATCGAAGGCGCCGGCCACTGGCCCTGGATCGACGACGAGAGAGTGATCGATCGCATCCTGGACTTCGTCAACTGACGGTTGAGGATGCCGGTCGGGGTCCCCCTGGGGGAACTTGTGAGCTCGCGCTGCCTCCGAATCAAGTGCCCGTTCATCGCGGGTTCCCACAGGGGGACCCCGACCGGCTTTCCCGCGCCGTCAACGAGGCAATTACAATCTCTGGATGTCTCGTGCCCTAGCCGCGATCGGCCGCCGCTTGCCCCAGGGCTGGGGCGACGTCGGCCGCCAGCTCGCCATCTTGGTCGGTGTCGACGTCGCCTACGAGTTGGTCCGCGGCATCGCCGACGGCCAGCGCGCCGACGCGATCGCCCATGGGCAGCAGGTGATCGACCTCGAGCGTTCGACTCATACCTTGTTCGAGCCCAGCCTGCAGGCCTTCTTCCTGCCCGCGCACTGGGTGATCGACCTTGCCAACCAGCTCTACCTCAACGCGCAGTTCTCGATCGCGCTGGGCTTCCTGGTCTGGCTCTACCTCTTCCGCAACGAGTCCTACTACTTCGTCCGCAACATGTTCGTCGTCTCGATGGGGATCGCGCTGGTCGGCTACACGCTGTACCCGACCGCGCCGCCGCGGATGTTCCCCGAACACGGCTTCGTCGACACCATCACCGACTTCTCCAACGTCAACCACGACTCCAGCCTGGCCAAGATCTTCATCAACCCCTACGCGGCGGTGCCGAGCATGCACTGCGCCTTCGCGCTGATGATCGGCGCCACGGGCGTCCGGGTCTGCCGCCACTGGATCCCGAAAGCCTTCTGGGCGGCCTGGCCCCTGCTGATCGCCTGGGTCGTGATCGTCACCGGCAACCACTACTGGTTCGACGTGGGCCTCGGCTGGACGGTCGCAATCTCCTCAGCTCTGATCGCCCAGGCGCTGCTCGCCCGCGCGCGGCCCCATGCCTGGGCATGGCGAAGCCGCTTCTCCCCGCAGGAAGCCGAGGCGTAGCCTCGTCCCGCACCGCCCATTCCCGGCAGCGGATCGTCTAGCCTCAACGCAATGGATTCGTCGGCGCCCCCAAGGGCACCGGGCAGTCGCCGCAACGGGCGCCAGGCCCGCAACGGACAGGAGCTTCGCTCCTACGCACGGGAGCGCTTGATCGAGTCGCGGCTGACCCCGAACGCGATCTCGGTCGCCGGCCTGATCGGCAACCTGATCGCCGCCGCGCTCGTCACGCAGCGCCTCTTCTTCCTTGCCGGCGTCGCCTTCATCCTCGGCTCGGTGATGGACACGCTCGACGGGCGCTACTCGCGGATGTCGGGCAAGGGGACGCTGTTCGGCGCCTTCCTCGACTCGACCCTCGACCGGATCGAGGAGGGGATCGTGCTGGCCGCGGTCGCCGGCTACTTCGCCGCGACGGGTGACGATTTCGCCGCCGCGATGTGCGTCGTCGCCGTGCTCGGCTCGCTGATGGTCTCCTACACCCGTGCCCGCGCCGAGGCGCTGGGAGTCGAGTGCAAGGTCGGGTTGGCGACGCGGCCCGTGCGGGTAGTAATACTCTCGGTTGGCTTGGTCTTCGCCAAGGGCGCCGGGCTCGGCAATTTCGAGCTTCTGGCGCCGGCGGTCTACTTGATCGCGGTGCTGACCATCGTGACGACGATCCAACGCGTATGGCACGTCCGAAACGAGCTATTGAAGGAGCCCAGAGAGGCCTCGCGGCCGCCCGAGCTGTAACCAGCGCAAGCCCCGGGTTAGTTTGCCCGTCAGCCAGATCGAGAGAGGAACTTAGAGCTTCATGAGCGAGACGAACGGAGCAAACGGCAACGGCGTCGCCCAAGCGGACGAGAAGGTCCGCGTCGCGATCGTCGGCGTCGGCAACTGCGCCAACTCCTTCATCCAGGGCATCCAGTACTACAAGGACGCCGACCCGGCGGACGAAGTCCCGGGCCTGATGCATGTCGACCTCGGCGGCTACCACGTCCGCGATGTCGAGTTTGTCGCCGCCTTCGACATCGATTCCGAGAAGGTCGGCAAAGACCTCTCCGAGGCGATCTGGTCGGGGCAGAACAACACGATCAAGTTCGCCGACGTCCCCGAGCTGGGCGTCAAGGTCGAGCGCGGCATGACCCACGACGGGCTCGGCAAGTACCTCAAAGAGAAAATCACCAAAGCGCCGGGTGAGACCGCCGACATCGTCGGCATCCTCAAAGAGACCAAGGCAGACGTGCTGGTCTGCTACCTGCCGGTCGGTTCCGAGGACGCGGTCAAGTGGTACGTCGAGCAGGCGCTCGCCGCGGGCGTCGGCTTTGTCAACTGCCTGCCGGTCTTCATCGCTCGCGAGGACTACTGGGGCAAGCGCTTCGAGGAGGCCGGGCTGCCGATCATCGGCGACGACATCAAGTCCCAGGTCGGCGCGACGATCGTCCACCGCCAGCTCGCCCGCCTCTTCCACGACCGCGGCGTGCGCGTCGAGCGCACCTCGCAGCTCAACGTCGGCGGCAACATGGACTTCTACAACATGCTCGAGCGCGAGCGGCTCGACTCGAAGAAGATCTCGAAGACCAACGCGGTCACCTCGATCATGGGCCACGACCTGCCCGCCGAGGACGTCCACGTCGGCCCCTCCGACTACGTCCCCTGGCTGACCGACCGCAAGTGGGCGCACATCCGCCTCGAGGGCAAATCGTTCGGCGACGTGCCGCTCAACCTCGAGCTCAAGCTCGAGGTCTGGGACTCGCCGAACTCGGCCGGCATCGTGATCGA
>DAIRWC010000212.1:0-3495 GCA_036802505.1 Solirubrobacterales bacterium | reverse complement strand
CTTCAGTCTCGACTCCTGCTGGATCACGTCCTACCTTGCCTTCTCGACGACGTCGACCAGGCGCCAGCGCTTGGTCTTGGAGAGGGGGCGGGTCTCGACGATGCGAACCATGTCGCCCTCGCCGGCCTCGTTGAGCTCGTCGTGAGCGTGCAGGTTGCGTGAGCGCCGCACGACCTTCTCGTAGGTCGGGTGGCGCCGGGCAGTGTCGATCCGGACCGTGATCGATTTCTGGCCTTTGTCCGAGATGACGATCCCCTGCCGAACCTTGGCCGCGTTGGCGTCCTTCTCGGCGGGCGGAGTTCCAGTTCCGGGAGTCTTCCTTTTCTTAGCGGCAGCCCGTTCCTTGCGCCGTTCGACACCACGGCGCTTGCGCTCAGCCAGCCGCTCCGCCTTACGCTCCTCGGGCGTCTGCGACGGCTTGGCCTTATGCGGCTTGCGAGAAGCCTCAAGCCGCTTCTTCTCCTTCCAAGGAAGATCGTCCTCAGGATTAGGCTCCTGCTCAGCAGCAGGCGCAGCAGCCTCCGCCGCAGGCGCCGCGGACTCCTCAGCTTTCTCCTCGGTGTCGGGGGAGGCGTCAGCAGATTCCTCTGCCGGCGCATCGTCTTTGGGTGCAGACTCGTCGTCCGTGGGTGGCGTGGAGGTGGGCTCCTCGTCCGTAGCCTGCGAGGAGGAGGAGTCCTCCTCCGCGACAGGACCCGCGGCTGAGGCCTCTGAACCCTCGTCCGGAGTCTCTTCGGCTAGGTCTTTTTTCTCTTCATCACTCATTTCCGCAACTCTCTCTCGACGTCGATCCCGCGCTCCTTGGCCACGGTCAGCAGCCGCGCAATGTCCCGTTTGGCGACGCTCAACCGGTGCGTGTTCTCCAGCTCGCCGGTCGCGTGCTTGAAGCGCAGGTTGAAGGACTCCTGCTTAGCGTCGATCAGCTTCGCCACCAGCTCGTCGTCTTTCAGGTTGTGCGCCTCGGAAGCCTTCATCAGCCCTCCGCCCCCTCGCGCATCACGAATTTGGTCTTGATCGGAAGCTTGTGTCCGGCCAGGCGCAATGCCTCGCGGGCGAGGTCCTCGGGGACACCGGCGAGCTCGAACATCACCTTGCCCGGCTTGACCACCGCGACCCAACCCTCCGGGTTGCCCTTGCCCGAGCCCATCCGCGTCTCGGCGGGCTTCTTCGTGTAGGGCTTGTCGGGGAAGATGTTGATCCAGACCTTGCCGCCACGTTTGATCTTGCGGGTCATCGCGATACGAGCGGCCTCGATCTGGCGGTTGGTGATCCAGCCGCGATCGAGCGCCTTCAGTCCGTACTCGCCGAAGGCGACGTGGCTGCCGCCCTTGGTGTAGCCGCGCATCCGGCCGCGCATCTGTTTGCGGTGCTTGACCCGTTTCGGCATCAGCATCAGCGGCCACCTCCGCCGCCGCGTCCGCCACGGCCCCGGTCGCCGGGACGGTTGCCGCGCTGTTGAACGCTCTGCGGCTCGCCGTCGGCGGGGACCTGGTCGGAGCGGAAGCCTTCGGGCATGACTTCGCCCTTGTTGATCCAGCATTTGACGCCGATCCGCCCCGCCGTGGTGCGGGCCTCGAAGAAGCCGTAGTCGATGTTGGCGCGCAGGGTGTGCAGCGGCACCCGGCCGTCGGAGTAGCTTTCGGTCCGCGCCATCTCGGAACCCCCGAGCCGGCCGGACACCTGCAGCTTCACTCCCTTGGCGCCGGAGCGCATCGCCGAGGTCAGGGCGCGTTTCATCGCGCGCCGGAAGGCGACCCGGTTCTGCAGCTGCTCGGCGATCGACTGGGCGACCAGTTTGGCGTCGAGCTCGGGACGCTTCACCTCGCGGATGTTGACCTTGACTGGCTTGCCGGTCAGCTTGTGCAGCTCCTTGCGCAGGGCGTCGACTTCGCTGCCCGACTTGCCGATCACGATGCCCGGCCGAGCCGTGTGGATGTCGACGGAGACCTCGCCGCGGCGCTCGATCGTGATGCTCGAGAGGCCGGCGTGGGCGAGTTTGCCCTCGATATGAGTGCGGATCTTCAGATCCTCCTCGAGCACGTCGGCGAAGCCCTTCTCGTCGAACCAGTTCGACTTCCAGTTTTGGATGTAGCCGACGCGAAAGCCGCCGGGATGGATCTTCTGTCCCATTACAGATCCCCTTCCGGGCTCAGGGCCACGGCGATGTGGCTGGTTCGCTTGTTGATCGGGGTCGCCCGTCCCAGCGCGCGCGGCCGGAAGCGGCGCAGCGTCGGGCCTTCGTCGACGGTGATCTCCGCCACTCGCATCTCGTCGGCGACGAGGTCGTGGTTGTTCTCCGCGTTGGCGGCGGCCGACTCGATCAGCTTGCCGATGTCCTCCGCCGCACCGCGCGGCGAGAACTGCAGCAATGCCCGCGCCCGGTCGATATGCAGGCCGCGGACCTGATCGGCGATGAGACGCGCCTTGCGCGGTGCAACCCGCACATAGCGGGAGCTGGCACGAACGACGATCGGCCCCGGTTTTGCTTTTGGGGCCTCTTTTTTCTTCGCCGGCTCTTTCTTGTCCGACGCTTTCGCAGAAGTTTTTTTACCGGCTTTTTTCGCCGGGGTTTTTTTCTCCGCAGCTTTGGCGGCTTTTTTCGAGTCCGCTTTTTTGGCCGTGGTTTTTGCCGCTTTTTTGCCAGCTTTGGCCTCGGTTTTTTTCGACCCGGCTTTTTTCGCCGGCTCTTTTTTAGCTTTTTTGTCTTTGTCGTCGGCCATCGCTATTCACCCTTGCCCGTGCCGGAGTGGGCGCGGAAGGTCCGCGTCGGCGCGAACTCGCCGAGCTTGTGGCCGACCATCGACTCCGAGATGAAAACCGGGACGTGCTTCTTGCCGTCGTGAACCGCAATCGTGTGGCCGACCATGTCGGGGAAGATCGTCGAGGTCCGCGACCAGGTTTTCACCATCTGTTTCTGGCCGGACTCGTTCATCGCCGAGATCCGCTTCATCAATGCCGCTTCCACCCACGGCCCCTTTTTGGTCGAGCGTCCCACGGTTACCTCTTCTTCTTCCCGCGGCGTCGGCCGCGCACGATGTAGCGATCGGACTGCTTGCCCTTCTTGCGGGTGCGGTAGCCAAGCGTCGGCTTGCCCCATGGCGTCACCGGGTGGCCGCCGGGCGTGTGGTGGGCCTCGCCGCCGCCGTGCGGGTGGTCGACCGGGTTCATCGCCACTCCGCGGCTCTGTGGGCGCTTGCCCTTGTGCCGGCTGCGGCCGGCCTTGCCGATCTTCATGTTCTGGTGCTCGGCGTTGGAGAGCTGGCCGACGGTCGCCCGGCACTCGGCGCGGACCATTCGCATCTCCGAGGAGGGCAGCCGAAGCGTCACCATCTCGCCCTCCTTCGCGACCAGCTGGATCGCCGTGCCCGCGGCGCGGCCCATCTTGCCGCCCTGGCCGGCGGTCAGCTCGACGTTGTGGACGATCGTGCCGGTCGGCATCTCGCCCAGGCTCAGCGCGTGGCCGGGTTTGATGTCAGCCCCCTTGCCCGATTGGAC
>DAIRWC010000211.1:0-3512 GCA_036802505.1 Solirubrobacterales bacterium | reverse complement strand
GCCTTGGACCGTGCACTGCGCTTTGCCGTTGGAGTCGAGCTTGAAGGTCGGGCCGGAGCGCGTGCTGGCGAAGAGCGCTCCGGCGCTGGGGCCGGTGCCGGCGGCGAGGCGACCGGGCCTGATGAGCGCGATGTTGTTGCTGCCGCTCTGTTCCACGAATTCCTGCTTGTTGACGCACCCCGGAGCCGGGTTTGCGGCTTCTTCGAAGCAGTAGAAGAGGCTGCCGTCGGCGTTGACCGGCGGCTGACCGGCGGGGATGTACTTGAAGATCTTTTCCGCTTTGAAGTCAGAGACGAACAAGTCACCTTCCGGCGTCACCGCGACTCCGTCTGGAGCGGCGAATTCTTCGCCCCCGGCACCGGTCAGCTGACCGATGTATTCGCCGGTCGAGTCGAAGATGTCGACCAGGTGAAGGCCCGAAGCGTTCTTCTGCGTGACATAGATGTCTCCGTCGGTCGCCCCGCCGGAGCTGTCGACGGCGATCTGCGCTTCCTGGGCAAAGCCGCCGGCGACGGTGAGGCCGTTCTCGGGAGTTTCGTCGCATTCGAGAGAGACCGGCACGCAGCTGCCGCCCGAGCCCGGCCCGCCGCCGGAGCCTTGGCCGTCGATCAGGTTGGTGCCGAGCGCCGAGAAGGGGTCCGGTTCGCCGTTGGACTTGAAGCGCCGGATCGTCTTCGCCGAAGCGTCGAGCACGATCACGTCGCCGTCTGACTGGTGCACGGCGAGGCTGTAGGCGTTGGAGAAGGTGGGATTGCACGGCAGCGTTCCGACCCCTTCGGGAGCGCCTTCGCAAAAGAACCCCAGTTGCACGCGGGTTTCTCCAGCCGAGGCGGCCGAGGCTGCCAGCAAGATCGCGGCAAGCGAGAGCGCGGTCGCGACCATCCCTCGCGCGACGCGAGCCCGTCGAGTCCCTCCGGTCGATAAGCCTTTCACGGTCCTCCCCGCTCGTCCCTGTTCTTTGGTCCGTGGCGTTCCCTGCGCCGCTGTCCCTGGACCCTCCAGGGCAATGGCGAAGATATCGGAACGTAGTAGTTCTTGTCAAGGAATGCCCTAGATGAGTAGTTCCACGGCGCGTCCTGGTCGAACCCGCACCGAAGGGGAGATAGGCAGCAGGGTCGAAGTCGGCGGTACTCAGATATCACCGCCGACCCGAAGGGGGCCTCGATGCTCGCCGACCTCGACCTGCTGCTCACCTCTGTGTTCTGCACCGCTGACGATCTCCTGCCGGCAAAGCCAGGAAACGCCCGACGCAGCTTGACCGACGCAGAGGTCGTCACCCTCTGCGTAGCGCAGTCGATCATGGGCATCGGGTCCGATGCCCGGTTCGTTCGGATTGCCTGCAAGCGCCTTCGCCATCTGTTTCCCGGACTGACAAAGCGCTCCGCCTTTCACAAGCGCCGCGACCGGTTGACCGAGACCATCGAGGCGATGAGTGCGACCTTCGCCGCTCAGAGCCCCGGCTTCCATGACGACCTGCTGCTCGCCGACTCCACCCCTGTGGAGTGCGCCCGCTCGCGCGAGACGGTCAAGCGGGCCGGAGCCAACAGCCTCGGCGGGGCGATCTCAGACGCCGCCGACTACGGCTACTGCGCCTCCCACAGTCGCTACTTCTGGGGGCTGCGGCTGCACACGTTGATGGCCCCGGACGGCACGCCCCGGGCCATGGCGCTGACTTCGCCCAAGGAAGGAGAGCGTGAGGTCTGCCTGCGGCTGCTGGAGCGGGTCAATCGCAGCGGGCCGATCGTCGTCCTCGGAGACAAGGGATATGCCGGCGCCGACTTCGAAGCCGACGCTGCCGCCCTGGGCGCGACCATAGTCCGACCACGCCGCAAGGACGAGACCGGCAACGCCCTGCACCTGGCCCCGTTGCGCCAGCGGATCGAGTCGATCTACTGGACCGCCAAGGACATCCTCACCCTCGAGCGCCACGGCGCTCGCACCCTGCGTGGGCTGAGGGCTCGCATCGCAAGCCGCTTTCTCGCGCTGGCGGCGGCTGTCTCACTCAACCACCAACTCGCCCGGCCCTCGCGGGCGCTGGTGGACTACGTGGCCTGAGCCGTGGAACTGCTCCCCTAACACTGCTTTGTTAGCTCTCACTCGTCCGATCGCTGCGGTCGCAACGGCAGATGGTTGAGATCGATTGGCTGCGAGCATGTCTGGCAGCGGCCGGCCCAGCACTTGAAGACGGGCTGAAGCACGAGCACCGCCTGTGGAAACGTCAGGCCGGCCGCGGGTGAAAATCGCGCAGCCGCTCCAGGGTGAGGAAGCCATGCGCTGCGGTGACCAGGGCGGTGTGGTGATACCACCCGAGCCAGCTGCGCCCCTCATAGTGGTCGAGGCCGAGCTCGCCCTTCAACTGGCGGTAGTCGAGCTCGATCTTCCAACGCAGCCTGGCGAGGCGCGCGAGGCGCTCGGGCTCGACATCGGCGGGCAGGTTGGAGAGCCAGTAGCCGGTCGGCCCCTCTGAGCCCTCGGGCCACTCGGCTATCAGCCACTCCTCGTGCGGCGGCTCCTCGACATATCCCTCGCGCCAGAGATGCCCGGCGCGCACGCGCAGGAAGGCAAAGCGCGAGGTCATCGGCTCGCCGTCGGGGCCATCGCGGAAGGCGAGCGCCTGCCAATCATCGGGGCTCACCTCGGCGATGAGCTCCCCGATCGCCACCGGCTCACGTTCGGGGCGAAGCCGTTTTGGCGGGCGGCCGCTCGCGCGCTTTGGCGCCGGGACCGCGAAGGCGGTCTCCGGCTCAAAGACGGTCGTCTCGGCGGAGACGGAGAACACGTACTCGGTCCCGGCGGCCTCGAGGCGCTTGCGCAGTTCGGTGTTGTCGCCGTAGGCGGCGTCGCCCAGCACCGGCGCCTTCGCCACCTCCCAGCCGGTGGCGCGCTCGACCAGCTCGCCGCCGAGCCCGGGCTTGGTCTTGAAGGTGACCTCCTCGGGGATCTTCACCTGGCGCCGCCGCTCTTCATCTGAGCACCACTCCTCTGGGAGGTAGAGCGCCCAGCCCAGGGGCGCCGTTCCCCTGGAGCCGACCGCGTGCACCGAGACACCGACCTGACAGTTGCCGGTCTTGCCGAGCGTGCCCGAGTACTGGCGCTTAACCCCCGGCGAGCGCTTCCCCTGCTTGGGGAAGCCGGTGTCGTCGAGCACCCAGGCCTCGACCTCGATCTCCGGACAGACCCGCTCGGCCACCGCCCGAACCACGAGGGCGGGGTCCCAGGGGCTGTCGGTGAGGAACTGCTGCATCGACTGGTAGTCGGCCTCACCGCCCAGCCGGGAGACCATCGGCTCCAGCGACTTGCGCTTACCGTCCTCCAAAAGCCCCCGCAGATAGAGGCCGCCGTTGGCCATCTGCCTCGGCCGGTTCGTCGCCTCGGCGAGCACTTCTTGCCCGAACTCCTCAAGCCGTTCCCTGACCGCCGTCGCGGAGCCCGCCCTCGTTGCCTCGATCACCGCCGTCATCTTCCTCCTCGCGTCGGAGTGGTTGGACGCGAGGAGGGTTCGAGGCGAAGGA
>DAIRWC010000210.1:0-3538 GCA_036802505.1 Solirubrobacterales bacterium | reverse complement strand
CCCGCCGCGATCCAGTTGCCGCCGAAGCCGATCAGCCCGGCGCCGGCCAGCACGAGCAGGTGCGTCGGGGTTTGGGGATGGATCAGCCGCGAGATGGCCTCGATCCCGGCAACGCAGGCTGAGATGAAGATCGTCGCGACCACGAACAGCCCAGCCCAACGCTCAGCCCGAGCGGAGCGCAGCAGGAAGGCGACGCCGAGCGGGATCGCGGTGCTGGCGTCGCCGAAGTTGTGGATCAGGTCCGCGAGCAGGGCGATGCTGCCGCTGGTGATGAAGATGACCAACTGAGCGCCAGCCGCGAGCGCGAGGATCGCCAACGACAGCCCGACCGCCCGCAGTCCCTCCCGCGAGCGTTTGATGCTCTCGTCGACCAGGCCGTGCGAGTGTCCGTGGCCGCCGTGGTGATGGTGGTCGTGATCGTGGGAATGCGACTCCGGCCCGTGGGTGTGAGGACCGTCGTGGTGGTGGGAATGGCTGAGGCCGCTTCCGTGGCGGTGGCGGTCGCCGCCGAGGTGTTCGTAGGAGAGGGTTTCTCCGGTCATCGGCTAGGGAGGCTAGTACCGTGACAACATTCGCATGTCTATACGAATGTTTGTAGGATGCCTTACGTGGCTCAGAACCCCGATGCCTGCGATCTGCTCTGCCTCGATCTACCGAAGGCCGAGCGGGTTCGCAAGGGCCTTCCGACCGCCGAGAATCTGGAGCTTTGGGCGGCCGGCGCTAAGGCCCTCGGCGATCCGACCCGGCTGGCCGTCGCACTTGCCCTAGAGGTCGGCGAAGTCGCCTGCGTCTGCGACCTGGCCTGGATCGTCGGTCGCGACGAGCGGCTTGTCTCCCACCACGTTCGGCTGCTCAAGGCAGCCGGCCTCGCCCGCTCAGAACGCGACGGAAAGATGGTCATGTACGAGCTGACCGACCGGGGGCGTGCGCTGCTGGTGGCGGTGGCGGCGCGTGGGATCGCCGCGTGAGCCCGGTCGAGCTTCCGACCCTTCAACCCGCGTCGCCGCTAGCAGCGGCACCCCCAGTCGCGTCGATCTCGCACCAGCGCTACGAGCAGCTCGCCCGCCGGGTGCGCCTGCTTTCCTGGCTTTCGCTCGGCTGGATGACGGTCGAGGGAGCGGTTGCGATAACCGCGGGGATCGCCGCCTCCTCGATCGCGCTCGTCGGCTTCGGGCTCGACTCGGTGATCGAGGGCGTGGCGAGCCTCATCATCATCTGGCGATTCACTGGCAACCGCGTCTTCTCCCACTTCGCCGAGCAGCGGGCGCAGAAGCTCGTCGCCGTGCAGTTCTTCCTCCTCGCCCCCTATATCGGCTTCGAGTCGATCAAGGTGCTGGCGACCGGCGAGCATCCTGACGTGAGCTGGGTCGGGATCGGGCTGGCGATCGGCTCGGTGGTCTTCATGCCGATGCTCGGGATCGCCAAGGAACGACTGGCCGATCAGCTCGGCTCGGCGGCGACCAAGGGCGAGGGTCGTCAGAACATGCTCTGTGCCTACCTGGCCGGTGCCCTGTTCGTCGGCCTGCTCGGCAACGCGCTCCTCGGAGCCTGGTGGCTCGACCCCGTTGTTGGTCTCCTGATCGCCGTGGTCGCGGTCAGGGAGGGCTTGGACGCATGGCGAGGCGAGGGCTGCTGCGTCAGCTCCCCGCTCGACGGTGCCGGCTTCGCCGAGGATTGCTGCGAGGACGAGTCCTGCGCGCAGTCCGGCGGCGCTCTCTAGGAGGAGGGCAAGGCTGCCTGATCGGCGGCCTGCGGTGCTCCCGCCTGCGCCACGCGCCGCACGAGAACCGGGGTGCCGTGTCGCGGGACCAGGGTGATGCCGCGCATGACCACGGGTTCGCGCTCGGGCCGCACAGGATCGAGGTCGACGCGGGAGACGACGGTGCGGATCACCTCGGCCATCTCAGCCTGGGCCAGCGCCGCGCCGATGCAACGGCGGATGCCACCTCCGAACGGCAGCCAGGCGTATGACTTCTCCTCTTCCTCGATGAAGCGCTCGGGGCGGAACTCGTGCGGCTGGGGGTAGAGATCCTCGCGCAGCTGGACGACCACGATCGCCGGGTAGACGCGGATGCCGGCGGGCAGATCCCAGCCGGCGATCGTGCGTGGCTTGGTCAGGGTGCGCTCGTTGGCGTCGATCACCGGCCGTAGTCGCAGCGACTCGGTGACGACGGCATCCAGATAGATGTCGTCCTCACCGTCGAGCTCATCGCGCAGCCGCGAAAGAACGCGGGGCTCGCGCATCAGTAGGTCGAAAGCGAAGGCCAAGCCGGTGGCGGTCGTCTCGTGGCCGGCGAGCAGCATCGTCATCAGCTCGTCGCGCAGCTCGACGTCGGTCATTGCCCCGCCGTCCTCATCGCGGGCACGCAGCAAAAGTGAGAGGACGTCGGTGCGATCCTCGAGGTCGCTCTCCCCGTGGCGGCGGCCGATCTCCTCGTAGATCAGCGCATCGGCGGCCTGCAGACGCCGCTGGAACTGACCCCACGGACTGAAGCGCCCGAGGTCGCGGCGCAGGGCGTTCGGCATCACGAAGATCATCTGCATCTCGATCAAAGAGACCAGGGCGCTGCGCAGTCGCTCGATCCGCTCGCGCTCGGTGACGCCGAAGACGGCGCGGACGATCACCTCGAAGGTCAGCGCCCGCATCCGCTCGCGCATCGCGAAGCGCTCGCCCTCCCTCCAGCCGTCGACCTCGGCCTCGGCGACCTCGCGGATCACGGTGCGGAAGTTCTGGATCGCCGAGCCCTGGAAGGGTGGTAGCAGCAGCTTGCGCTGGCGCAGGTGCTCGCGGCCGTCGAGGATCAGGACCGACTTGTCGCCAAGGACGGGGGAGAGGGGCGCATTGGCCTCGCCGGCGTGCAGGTCGGACTGATCGCCGGTGAGCATCTCGCGGATCGCGTCGGGATCGGAGACGTAGACGCCGACGCCGAAGACGGGGAGCGCGACGGTGAAGGCATCGCCGTAGCGCTCGCGCCAGCCGACCAAGGACTCCAGCGGGCGCTGGACCAGGCGGGCCATGTTGACCGCGGCCGGGGCGCGTGGGCCCGGGGGAAGCGGTCCGTATGAACGGCGGCTTTTCATCGCACCCGCACCATCTCAGATAGTCAGATAGTTCTCGGGAAGGCTTGGACCACGCGAGGGTCTGCCGGTGCCACCGATCCCACACATCCTTGGCGTAGCGCGGCGCCCCTAGCCTCGCGCGCACCCCAAGCCGCAGCAGGCGCTGGTATGTAAACAAGTTGTGACAGCCTTCGGTGCGTGGATTGGTCCCTGCTGCACACGCTGAACGACTACCTCTTCCGCCACGACGCGGTTGAGGATCCGTTGCTCTTCTACGTGAATGCCTCCGAGGCGCTGTTCATCGCGATGCTGGCGATTGTCTGTCTGTTCGGGCGGGCGAGCTGGCGCCGCGCCGCCGTCGCCGCCGGCCTCAGCGCCGCCCTGGGGCTCGCGGTCGGCAAGCTGATCTCCGAACTCGTCGACCGCGCCCGGCCTTTCGTCGCCGACCCGGGTGGAGTTCACCTCTTCTCCCGCCACG
>DAIRWC010000209.1:1196-3540 GCA_036802505.1 Solirubrobacterales bacterium | reverse complement strand
CGTCGTGGTCGAGCGCCGAGGTCGGCTCGTCGAGCAGCAGCACCTGGGGGCCCTGGGCGAGCGCACGGGCGAGCATCACCCGCTGCTGCTCGCCGACCGAGAGCTTGCCGACGTCGCGCGCGGCGAACCCGGGGTCGAGACCGGCGTGGCCGAGGCAGCGCACCGCATCGAGCTCTTTGCCGGCGAGGCCGGCCGCGTAGGCCAGGTTCGACTCGACCGTGCCCTCCAGCAATGAGGGCAACTGCGGCACCAGCGAGACCTCGCGCCGCAGGACCAGCGGGTCGTACCCGGTCAGCGGCTCCCCTCGGTAGGAGATCGCCCCCGTGTCGGGATCGGCAAGCCGGTTGAGCAACCGCAGCAGCGTCGACTTGCCGCTGCCCGAGGGCCCGACGATGGCCGTCGCGCCGCCTTGGATCTCGACGCTGACCGCGTCGAGGACGAGGCGGTCGCCACGGGCAAGGCTGACGTCGCGAAGCTCGAACAACACCGGGGCATGATCCCGCACTCCGCAAGAAGCCTCCCGCAGACCGCCGGGTCCGGCGGCAATCGGTGCGCGACTGCCAGAATCCGGGTAGGTGATTCGCTGATGCCAAGAGCAATTTGGAGCGGGACGATCAGCTTCGGGCTACTCAACGTGCCCGTCAAGCTCTATAGCGCGGTGGCGCGCCGCGGCATCTCGCTGCGCGAGATCCGCGAGTCCGACGGCGCTCGGATCAAACACCGGCGCGTCGCCGAGGGCACCGACGAGGAGGTCCCCTACGGCGAGATCGTCAAGGCCTTCGAGGTCACGCCCGACCGCTACGTGCCGCTGAGCAAAGACGAGATGGCGGCCCTGGCGCCGGAGAAGACCCGGGCGATCGAGGTCCAGGACTTCGTCGATCTCGACCAGATCGACCCGATCTACTTCGACAGCCCCTATTACCTCGGCCCGGCCGACGGCGCCGAGAAGACGTACTCGCTGCTCGCCAAGGCGATGCAGGAATCCGGCAAGGTGGCGATCGCGCGCTTCGTCTTCCGCAACAAGGAGCACCTGGCGGCATTGCGGCCCGGCGACGGCGTGCTGACCCTGACCACGATGCGCTTCGCCGACGAGGTCGTCGCGCCCTCCGACCTCGAGGACGTGCTGCCGCAGAAACAGGGAAAGGTCGCCGCGAAGGAGGTCGAGATGGCCGAGCAGCTGATCGACTCGCTGACGACGGAGTTCGACCCCGGCGCCTACCGCGACGAGTACCGCGAGCAGCTGCTCTCGCTGATCGAACGCAAGGCCGAGGGCAAGGACATCCTCACCGCGCCGGCGACCGAGGAGCCGAAGGCGACCGCTGCCCCGGACCTGATGAGCGCGCTAGAGGAGAGCATCGCCGCGGTCAAAGAGCGGGGCAAGGGCAGAGCCAATGGGAAAGCGCCCAAACCCAAGGCGCAGCCCAAGGCAGCGAAAAAAACCAAAGCTGCGGCGAAGAAACGCCCCTCCGGCAAAAAAGCCAAAGCCTCGAAATAGACCGTGGCGACCAGTCGCCAGGTCGAGGTCGACGGCCGTGAGCTGAAGCTCACCAACCTCGACAAGGTGCTCTACCCGCAGGCCGGCTTCACCAAGGGGGAGGTGGTCGACTACTACGCCAAGGTCGCGGAGGTCATGGTTCCCCACCTGAGCGGGCGCGCGGTGACGCTGCGCCGCTTCCCTGAAGGGGTCGACGACCTAGACGCGGCCTTCTTCGAGAAGCGCTGCCCGAAGCACCGGCCGAAATGGGTGAAGACGGCACGGGTCGAGGCCGGTCCGCACGCCGGCAAGATCGACTTCTGCGTCTGCGACAGCCTGCCGACGCTGGTCTGGATGGCGCAGCTGGCGGCGATCGAGCTGCACCCCTCGCTCTCGCTCTCGCGGGCGCCGAAACGACCGACGGTGTTGGCATTCGACCTCGACCCCGGCCCGCCGGCGGACGTCGTCGAGTGCTGCCGGGTCGGCCTGCGCCTGCGCGACCTCTTCGGCCACTTCGACGTCCAGTCCTTCCCCAAGACCTCGGGTTCGAAGGGCCTGCAGGTCTACGTCCCGCTCAACCAAAAAGCCTCCTACGAGCAGACCAAACCGTTCGCCAAAGCGATCGCCCAGCTGCTCGAGAAGCAGACGCCCGACCAGGTCGTCTCGAAGATGAAAAAGGTCGAACGCGAGGGCAAAGTCTTCGTCGACTGGTCCCAAAACCACCAACGCAAGACGACGATCGCCGTCTACTCCCTGCGCGCCCGCGAACGCCCGACCGCCTCGACCCCGGTCACCTGGGAAGAGGTCGAAGCAGTCGCGGACAGCGGCGACGGCTCATCGCTCGTCTTCGAGGCGGGCGAAGTGCTGGAG
>DAIRWC010000209.1:0-1186 GCA_036802505.1 Solirubrobacterales bacterium | reverse complement strand
CAACCGGACGTTGGACAGCGCGAGGCCGGCTGTTCCGGCAAGCCGGTCGAGCAACTCTCGCTCCTCCGCGGACAGGTCGCCGCTTGCCGTGTCGACGCCCAGCACACCCACCTCTTCGCCCCGGTGCTGGAGCTGGCGCAGGAGCTGCCGGAGCTTTAAGGCCGCACTTCGGCCGGCTGCATCGGGCTGGGCCGTATTGGTTTTGGCTTGTCCGTCATGACGAGATCCCTCTCTACGTCTTCGATGCCAAGTCGATCAGCCAAAAGATTACCTCCAGCGTAAGCAGACATCCAGCGAGCCTGAATCGAAGGGCCACCTGTCTCTGTCCGATCTGGTTCTCCACATAGCTGTTATGCATGTGGAGCGAAAGATCGCGATGGATCGTAGGAGCGGGCACGGGATTTCCATCCTCGAGGTAGCTCTCGACTACGTTCGCCGAGTCGGCCGTGAACTCGAGCCTATGAGGCCAGAGCGCTGCCAGCACCGCCGTCGCCACGCCGCAAAACGCGGCTAGCGCCAACCATGTCGCAATCGTCGGGCTCCCCGTGTCAAGCGCCTGCGCCCCGAGAAACGAAGTCGTGATCGCCGCAGCCGGCAGCAGGAGCCCGGCACGTGTGCGCAGGCTGTCGATCATCTCGTGTTGCAGAGACAACGCGCGAACCGCCTCCTCGTAGGCGATGCGATATGACGAAACGTAATCGCTCACAGACAAATAATTGCATAACAATTGGACGTCAAAGCAGACAGTGGTCTGCGCTCATACGCTGCCAGCGTATGATTTCGTACGTTCCCACCGTGCGAGGAACCACGGTGTCTACGTGGCAAGCGTTCAGCCCAGCGGCTGGCGCACGACCGGCTTGCGGGTCGCCTTTACCTCGTCGAGGCGGCGGACCGGGGTCGTGTAGGGGGCCTGCTTGGCCTTCTCGGGGTCGGACTCGGCCTCGGCGAGGATCTGCTCTATGACGTCGGCGAAGGCGTCGAGGCTCTCCTTGGTCTCGGTCTCGGTCGGCTCGATCATCAGCGCCTCCTCGACCAGGAGCGGGAAGTAGACGGTCGGCGGGTGGAAGCCGAAGTCGAGCAGGCGCTTGGCGAGGTCGAGCGTGGCGATGCCCAGCTCCTTCTTCATCGGCTTGCCGGAGAGGACGAACTCGTGCATGCAGTGGCGGTCGAAGGCGATCGGCAGCCG
>DAIRWC010000208.1:1521-3545 GCA_036802505.1 Solirubrobacterales bacterium | reverse complement strand
ACATGGGCCTGCCCTACGTATACCCGGACAACGACCTCAACTTCGCCGAGAACTTCCTCTCGATGATGTTCAAGAAGACCGAAGCCAAGCACGTGCCGAAGCCTGCCCTCTCGAAGGCGCTCGACGTGCTCTTCATCCTCCACGCCGACCACGAACAGAACTGCTCGACCAATGCCGTGCGCGGCGTCGGCTCCTCCGACGTCGACCCCTACTCGGCGGTCGCGGCCGGCGTCGCCGCCCTATACGGCCCGCTGCACGGCGGCGCCAACGAGGCGGTGCTGCGAATGCTGCGGCGGATCGGCTCGGTCGACAACATCCCGGGCTTCCTCGAGCGGGTGAAGAGCCGCGAAGAGAAACTGATGGGCTTCGGCCACCGCGTCTACAAGAACTACGACCCGCGGGCGCGGATCATCCAGCAGCACATGGAGGAGGTCTTCGAGGCGACCGAGTACAACGCGGTCGTCGAGATCGCCCGCGAGCTGGAGAAGCAGGCGCTCGACGACGAGTACTTCACCTCACGCAAGCTCTACCCCAACGTCGACTACTACTCGGGGATCATCTACGAGGCGCTGGAGATCCCGGCCGAGATGTTCACGGTGATCTTCGCGATCCCCCGCACCGCCGGCTGGGTCGCGCAGTGGATGGAGATGAAGGACGACTCCGAGCAGAAGATCGCCCGGCCGCGGCAGATCTACACCGGTCACCGCGAGCGCGACTACGTCGCTGTGGACGACCGTGAGGGGCCGGAGAAAATCGTCGGCCCTCCGGCACGCAGGCCGAAACGGCCGCGGCGCGGGGCGTAGCGTTCCCAACCGCTCGCGTACGCTTGCGGAGTGTCTCGCTGGAAGTTGACGATTCGCCACGGTTCGGACGTGGAGCATGAGAGCTTCGGGGAGCTGAATGAGGCTGTCGCGGCGATGCGGAAGCGGGCTTTGGCGATCCGGGCCGAGGGGCCTGCCAAGCCGATCTCATCGCTGCGGGACTTTGGGCCTGAGCAGCAGGTTCACGCGCGGCTACAGCTGACCGGAAAGGGGCTGCTGCGCAAGCCGGTTGCGGGCGTCGACGTGCGCGGGGACGGGACCTTCATGCCCTTCCGGGGCGGGGTGACGCGCGAAGAGCTCGACCCGACCGACTACGAGACGCCGTTCGACGCAGTGCGCGAGACTCTCGAAGCATGAGCGAAACCGAGATCCCCAAGGGCAGCTACGCCGCCGGGCGGCGCGTGAAGTTGCCGGCCGGCGCCGAAGCCCCCTACGCCGTCTTCATCAACGGCGTCGAGCAGCGCGAGGACGCCGACTACAGCGTCCGCGCCGGAGAGATCGTCTTCAGCCGCGAGATCGTCAAGGAGAAGGTCGGCACCGGCCGCTGGCTGGCGATGTACCTCGGCCTCTTCGGCACCTACCGCAAGAACGAGACGATCGACCTGCAATTCCAGCGCAACGGCAAGACCGAGCTGCTCTCTGACCTGCCGGTCGGCTCATAGTCGCCCTTCCGCGGTGCAGAGAGATGAAACCGCTTTCGGACTTGCAGGTGTCTCGACTCTAGGAGCCACGCCTCGGAGCCTCGAACCGAAAGGGAACAGATATGCCCGCTGTCGCCGTAGTCAACCAGTCCACGATCCTCGACGACGAAGCCGCGGCAACGCTCGCGAGTGCCCTCGAACAGCAGGCCAACGATGACATCTGTCCAGCCTGGGGGCTGGCGCCCGTCACCGTGGCCGTCAAATCGCCCGGCGGCGACGACTGGCAGCTCGTATTCCTCGACGACACCGACGAAGATCGGGCTTTGGGCTACCACAAGGACACCGATACCGGGATGCCGGTGATGGAGGTGTTCGTCCGCACCTGCAGGCAGGCCGGGGTGAGCGAGTCGGCCTGCGCTTCGCACGAGCTCGCCGAGGCACTTGCCGACCCATTCCTGACCACCGCCAGCTTCGACGGAGGCTCGAAGTTCTGGGCCGTCGAGATCGGCGACGCGGCGCAATCGAGCAACTACGACGTGAACGGCGTCGAGGTGCAGGACTT
>DAIRWC010000208.1:0-1511 GCA_036802505.1 Solirubrobacterales bacterium | reverse complement strand
CCCGCCTGGTTCGACTCGACCCCGCCTCGAGGCGCGAAATTCGACCGCACCGGGGCGATCGCCAAGCCGTTCGAAGTCCCCAACGGCGGCTACTCGCAGTTCATCGACCTCGATGACCCGAGCAAGGGCTGGCAGAACGTCGGGATGGAGCTTGGAGCCGGCCACGCGCGGCCGAGGCTTCGCGGCGACCAGCTCGGGTAACCCGGTCTAAATTCGACCGGCCAGAGCTCACTTGAAGATGTAGAGCAGGGCGAAGGCGGTGACGATCCAGATCGCCCCGGCGACGATCATTCCCTTGTCCTCGGCGACCATCGAGGCGGTGGAGCGGTCGTCGGCGCGGTCGTAGATCAGGTACAGGTAGCGGAAGATGCCGTAGAGGACGGGGGGAATCGTCCACATCATCTTGTTGCCGATGATCGGCGAGTTGACGGCGTAGATCGAGTAGCTGATCACGGTCCCGGTGGTGACCATGGCGACCATCTGGTCGAGGAAGGGCAGCGAGTAGTGCTCGAGCACCGGGCGGCTGTTCGTGCCTTGATGCAGCTCGGAGACAGCCTCCTGGCGGCGCTTGGTCACACCGAGGAAGAGGGCGACCATGCCGGTGCAGAGCAGCAGCCATTCGGAGGCATGGGCGTCGACGGCGACGGCGCCCGCGGCCACCCGCAGGATGAACAGGCCGGCGAGCGTCATCACGTCGACGATCACGATCTGCTTGAGGCCGAGGCTGTATGCCACCTGGGCGATTCCGTAGCCGACGACCATCAGGCCGACCTGCCAATTGACCGTGC
The DNA here is from genome assembly GCA_036802505.1 of Solirubrobacterales bacterium. Lineage (GTDB taxonomy): Bacteria > Actinomycetota > Thermoleophilia > Solirubrobacterales > 70-9 > VRUE01. The sequence goes on along the minus strand of DAIRWC010000208.1, from coordinate 723 downwards.
CGAAGGCGAGCGCGATCGCGGCAAGCGCCAGCAGCGGCGCGATCGTCTTCGCCGCCCGCTCGGAGAGCTCGCCGGCCGCCAGCGGGCGGAAGCGCTTCTTCGGGTGCTTGCGGTCGAGCTCGACGTCGACCAGGTCGTTGACGTAGTAGCCGGCGCTGGAGATCCCGCAGAAGGCGACGAAGGTGAGGAACGCCTCCAGCACGTCGTGGGGCTGGTTGAACTTGCCGGAGAAGAGCAGGCCGGCGAAGACGAAGGTGTTCTTGATCCACTCCTGCGGCCGCCCGGTCTTGATCGCGGCCCGCAGCGGCGAACGCCGCGGCACGACCGGTTCGGTCGCTTCCGCAGGGATCGTCGGATGCTCTGAGGTGATGGTTTCCATCGTGCTGGTCGCGGGAGGGTAGCGCCGCCGGGCGTCAGCCCTTCTCATCTCCGCTCTGCTGGGCGGTTTCCAGCGACTCCAGGTCGTCACGGTCGCGGGGCCGATCACTGGTTCGCTTCATCTCCAGCAGATGCTCCAAAGAGCAAACGCGCACCCGTAGACCTCCGAGATCGACGTCGGCTGCCTGCGCATCGAGCACCGCAAAAGACGGCACCTGGGGCAATCCCTGCAGAACATCGACCGGGCCCAGTTCGGTGGCGACCAAAGTTCGATCGCCCGTCCTGAGAAAGGTCGGGATGGCATCCGCGGTGAGCAGACGATCCTCGACCTCGACCTTGCCATCG
>DAIRWC010000207.1:0-3568 GCA_036802505.1 Solirubrobacterales bacterium | reverse complement strand
AAATCGGCGGCTGGGTCTGGGGCCTCACGATCGCCTTCTCGCTGATCCTCGCGATCGGCCTCTTCTTCGTCGTCCCGGTCGGGCTGACCAGCCTGATCAAGGACCAGCTCGGCTCGCCCCTCCTCTTCTGGCTGATCGAGGGGGTCCTGCGCACGACGATCTTCATCGCCTACATCGCCGCGATCAGCCGCCTGCCGGATCTGCGCCGCGTCTTCGAGTACCACGGGGCGGAGCACAAGACGATCTCCTGCTACGAGGCAGAAGACGAACTGGTGCCGGCGCGGGCCAAGCTCTACTCGCGCCTGCACCCGCGCTGCGGCACCAGCTTCCTGCTGATCGTGATGGTCCTGGCGATCTTCGTCTTCGCCCCGATCGGGCTGCCCGCCTGGTACTGGCTGGTTGCCTCGCGGATCCTCGGCATCCCGCTGATCGCCGGCCTCTCCTACGAGGTGATCAAGTGGGCTGGCAAGCACCGCCGCAAACGCTGGGTGCGGGCGGTGATGTGGCCGGGCCTGATGCTGCAGAACCTGACCACCCGCGAGCCCGACGAAGAGCAGCTTGCCGTGGCGATCGCGGCGCTGGACAAGGTCCTCGCCGAGGAGACTCCGCTCGAGGCGGGCGAGTCGCCGATCGAGATCGTCGCTTAGCTTCGCCGTAAGCTGACCGCATGATCGAGTCGCTGGTCGAGCAGGTCGAGGCGCGTTTTTCCGAGCTGGAGGCGCAGATGTCGGATCCCGATGTGATCTCGGATCGGGAGCGTTATGCCGCTGTCGGGCGGGAGTACCGGGAGCTGCAGCCGGCTCGGGTGCTGGCGGGTGAGTGGCGGACCCTCAAGGACGATCTCGAGGGGGCGCGTGAGCTGTTGGAGGAGGGCGAGGACGCCGAGCTGCGCAAGGTGGCCGACGAGGCGCCGGCCCGGATCGAGGAGCTTGAGGAGGCGATCCGCCTGGCGATGGTCGAGCGCGATCCCAACGACGACAAGAACGTCCTGGTCGAGATCCGCGCCGGGACCGGGGGGGACGAGGCGGCGCTGTTCGCCGGCGACCTCTACAAGATGCTGACCCGCTACGCGGAGGAGCGTGGCTTCGCGACCGAGGTCCTCTCCCAGTCGGCGGCCGAGGTGGGCGGTTTCAAGGAGGTGACCTTCGCGATCAAGGGCGAGGGCGCCTACTCGATCTTCAAGTTCGAGGGCGGCACGCACCGCGTGCAGCGGGTGCCCGAGACCGAGTCCCAGGGTCGCATCCACACCTCGACCGCGACCGTCGCAGTTTTGCCCGAGGCCGAGGAGGTCGAGGTCGAGGTTGACCAGAACGACCTGCAGATCGACGTCTACCGCTCCTCGGGACCCGGCGGCCAGTCGGTCAACACGACCGACTCGGCGGTGCGGATCACCCACAAACCGAGCGGGATCGTCGTCTCGATGCAGGACGAGAAGTCGCAGCTGCAGAACCGCGAGAAGGCGATGCGGGTTCTGCGGGCGCGGTTGTACGAGCGCGAGCTCGCCGAGCAGCAGGCGAAGGTCGCCGCGGAGCGCAAGGCGCAGGTCGGCAGCGGCGAGCGCTCGGAGAAGGTGCGCACCTACAACTTTCCCCAGGGTCGGGTCACCGACCACCGGATCAAGCTGACCTCGCACAACATCGAAGCCGTCCTGGCCGGGGACCTCGCCGAGTTCAGCGATGCGCTGGCCGCGGAGGAGAAGCGGCAACGCCTCGAGGCCGCCGCGGCTGCCTCGACCACGTGAGCGCATCCGACATTCACCACAGCAGGGTGGGGCGAATGTCGGATGCGCTCACATCCGGCAGCGTTCGTGACGCCCTTGAGGGCGCTAGCGACGCACTCGCGGCAGTTGGCGTCGACACGCCGCGTTTGGACGCAGAACTGCTCTTGTCCGAGGCGACGGGGTGGGAGCGGGCGCGGATGGCGGCGGAGCCGGAGGCAGGCGTGCTGCCGGCTGCCGCTAGGCGATTTGGGGAGATGGTGCGGCGGCGGCTGAGAAGGGAGCCGGTCGCTTACATCCTTGGGCGCAGGGGATTTCGGCATCTTGAGCTGGCGGTCGATTCCCGGGTGCTGATCCCGCGGCCGGAGACTGAGCTGCTGGTCGAATTGGCGCTGGAGCTGCAGCCGCGACGCGTGCTCGACATGGGAACCGGCTCGGGCGCCATCGCCCTGGCCATCGCCGACGAGATGCCGGAGTGCGAGATCGTCGCCACCGATACCTCGCCGGCCGCGCTCGAAGTGGCGCGGGACAACGCTGAGCGTCTTGGCCTTGCCGATCGGGTCGGGTTCGTCGAGGCGATGCTGCCGCCGGGCGCCGCCGGGTTCGATCTGATTGTCGCCAACCTGCCCTATGTCGCCGAGTCCGAATGGGCGGGCCTGGAGCCCGAGGTGACCAAGTGGGAGCCGCGCGAGGCGCTGCTCGCCGGGCCGGACGGGCTCGACGTGATTCGCGCGGCGATCCCAGTCGCGGCGGCAGTGGCGCCGTCGCTGGCGCTCGAGGTCGGCGTGGGCCAGGCGCCTGCCGTGAGCGAGCTGCTCTTCGAGGCCGGCTTCGCGAAGGTCGAGACCCGTCCCGACCTGGCGGGAATCCCACGCGTCCTCTGGGGTCGGGGATGAGGGCCTGTGTCGCTTTTGGGTCGGTATGCGGAACTAAAGCGACACAGCCACGCTGATGGCTCGGGTTGTCGCGATCGAGGGCGACGGGGGGGAGGCGGCGCGCTCTGCTCTGGAGCGGACGATCTCCTCGGGCGGCGTCGCGGTCTTTCCCGCCGATGGGCTCTACGGGCTCGCCTGCGACCCGCTCGACGCGGCGGCGATCGCGCGGGTCCACGAGATCAAGGGCCGCGACGACGGCAAGCCCTCGGCGGTCATGTACTTCTCGCCTCTGGCGATGCGCGAGCTGGTCGAAGGGCTCGGGCCGCGGACCCGACTCGCGGTCGGCGCCCTCCTGCCCGGCCCGGTGACGCTGGTGGTCGCCAACCCGGAAGGCCGCTACCCGCTTGCCTGTCGCGAGGACCGCGCCCGCCTCGGGGTCCGTCTGATCGGCGGGCCGCTGGCCGGCGCGATGTGCCCGCTGTTCCAAACCTCAGCCAATCTCAGCGGCGCGCCGGCGCCGTCCCTCTTCCGGGACCTTCCGGCCGAGATCGTCGCCGCGGCCGACCTCGCGATCGACGGCGGTGAGCTGACCGGCCTGCCCTCGACCGTCGTCGACCTCACCGATTTCGTCCTGGGGGGAGAGTGGGCTGTCCTGCGCGAGGGAGGGCTCTCCCTCGGAGACCTAGCAGCCCGGCTGGCCGCTATAGGGGAGCCGGACCAGCCGTCGTGAGGTGTTGTCGCGCTCGTTGGACTCGAAGAGCAGTTCCTTGGGGTCGACGGTCATCGTGAAGGCGAAGCAGCCGCGCAGGCCGCTGACGTCGATCCACTGCTTGTCGTAGTCGGCCGGGTAGATGTCCGACCAGCCGACCGAGGTGCCGAGCGTGACCGCGTCGGTGTAGGGGTCCTGGTCGCAGCCGGGGTAGTGGCGGACGCTCGGCGAGCGCTTGCCCGGCCGGGTGCGCTCGAGGAAAGCCCG
>DAIRWC010000206.1:0-3568 GCA_036802505.1 Solirubrobacterales bacterium | reverse complement strand
GACCTACCTAGACTCAGTAGATGAAGAAGCTGGTCATTCTCGGCAGCAGCGGCTCGATCGGCACCCAAGCGCTGGAGATCGTCGCCGCTTCCGAAGAGCTGCAGGTGGTCGGGCTCGCCGCGGGGTCGAGCTGGGAGCTGCTGCTGGAGCAGGCGCGGCAACACGGCGTGCCGACCGTGGCACTCGCCGACGCCGACGCCGCCGAGCGGGCGCGCTCGGCCTGGGACGGCCGCGTGCTGGTCGGCGAAGAGGGGATTCGCGAGCTGATCGCCAGCTCCGGCGCCGATCTGGTCCTCAACGGGATGGTCGGCGCGGCCGGCCTCGGCCCGACCGTCGTCGCCCTCGGTGAGGGGATCGACGTCGCGCTCGCCAATAAGGAGAGCCTGGTGATCGGTGGCGAGCTGACCACGGCGCTGGCCGAGGCGACCGGGGCGAGGCTGCTGCCGGTCGACTCCGAGCACTCGGCGCTTCACCAGCTGATCGGGTCCGTGCAACCCGGCACGGTCGAGCGGCTCGTCCTGACCGCCTCGGGCGGGCCTTTCCGCGGGCGCAGCGATCTCTCGGGGGTCAGCGTCGAGGACGCCCTCGCGCACCCGACCTGGAAGATGGGCGGGCGGATCACGATCGACTCGGCGACGTTGATGAACAAGGGGTTCGAGGCGATCGAGGCCCATCACCTCTTCGGCGTGCCCTACGAGCGAATCGCGGTCGTGGTCCATCCGCAGTCGATCGTCCACTCGCTGATCGACCTCGTCGACGGCGCCACCCTGGCCCACCTCGGCTACCCCGACATGCGGGTGCCGATCTCCTACGCGCTGCACTTCCCCGAGCGGGCCGACGTCGACGTGCCGCGGCTCGACCTCGCGGCGGTGGGCGAGCTGAGCTTCGAGCCACCGGACCTGGAGACCTTCGCCTGCCTGCGCCTTGCACTGGAGGCGGGCAAGGCGGGGGGAACCGCGCCCTGCGTGCTCAACGCCGCCGACGAGGTCGCCGTCGCCGCCTTCCTCGACGGGCGGATTCCCTTCACCGCGATCGCGGCCGCGATCGAGCGGGTCCTGGAGGAGATGCCGGCCCGGCCGGTGACCCACTTCGACGACCTCTTCGCCTGCGACGAGGAGGCCCGCCGCCGCACCGAAGAGCAGGTCGGGGGGTTGGCGAGAGTATGAGCTGGCTCTTGGTCTTTCTCGGCTTCTCGCTGCTGATCATCCTGCACGAGGCCGGCCACTTCGTCGCTGCCAAGGCGACCGGGATGCGGGTCGAGAAGTTCTTCCTCTTCATGGGCCCGAAGCTCGTCTCGATCAAACGAGGCGAGACGGAGTATGGGATAGCCGCGCTGCCGATCGGCGGCTACGTGAAAATCAGCGGCATGAACCCGGAGGAGGAGTTGCCTCCGGAGGTCGAGCCGCGCGCCTACTACCGCAAGCCGGTGTGGCAACGAATCGTCGTGATCGCCGCAGGCCCAGCGGTGAACATCGTGCTCGCGTTCCTGATCCTCTTCGGCCTCTACTACCTCAACGCCCAGCAGATCAACCAGACCGTCGGCGAAGTGACGGCCGGCGCACCGGCCGCAGCCGTGCTGAAGAAGGGGGACAAGATCCTCGCTGTCGACGGGAAGTCCTACCCGTCGCTGGACCGAGAAGCGCGCCTGAAGCGCTTCGGCGAAGACGTCGCCGCGCACAAATGCCTCGGCAAGCAGACCGACGGCTGTCGAGCGGCGACCCCGGTCACGCTGACGGTGAAGCGCGACGGACAGGTGCGGACGATTTCCGTACGACCCGAATACAAAAAGGAATACGGCAAAGCCCTGATCGGCTTCTCCTACGGGAGCGAAGCCGAGGAAATCGGCCTCGGCGCTGCGGCCAGCCGCGCCGGCGGGGTGATCTGGCTCGTCACCCACAAAACCGCCTCGGTCTTCTCGCGGATCTTCGAATCCGAACAGCGCAAGGAAATCTCCGGCATCGTCGGCATCAGCGATGTCGCCCACCACACCGTCGAGGAAAGCGTCGAAAAGTCCCTGTTCCTGCTGGCGCTGGTCAGCCTCTCGCTGGGCTTGATCAACCTGCTGCCGATCCTTCCGCTCGACGGCGGCCATATCTTCTGGAGCCTGATGGAGAAACTCAGGGGTGAGCCGGTCTCGCTGCGGGTCATGGAACGCGCCACGGTCGTCGGCATCGTCCTCGTCGTCCTGCTGGTCTTCGTCGGCCTCAGCAACGACATAGGCCGCCTCGGCGGAGAAGGCTTCAACGGGCGCTGATGGAGGTCTCCGCCGCCGAAAGCTACGTGAGCGGCGGCCCGGCGCCCGAGCTCCAGGCCCAGAGCCTCTACGAGGCGTTTGCGACCACCGTGGCGCGGCTCGGGGACGACGTCGCCCTGCGCAGCGGTGACGAGACCCTGAGCTGGGCGGAGCTGGCGGCTCAGGTCGGGCGCATCGCCGGCGGGCTGGCCTCGCTAGGGGTGAAGAAGGGCGACACCGTCGCCCTGATGCTCTCCAACCGGCCTGAGTTCGTCGCCTGCGACATGGCGGCGGTCGCGTTGGGGGCGGTGCCGTTCTCGATCTATGAGACCTCTTCGCCGGAGCAGATCGCCTACGTCGTCGGCGACGCCAGCGCACGCGTGGCGATCGTCGAGGCCGCCTACCTCGACGTCTTCGGGCGAGCCCGTGCGGAGCTGCCGGGCGTCGAGCACCTGGTCGTCCTCGACGCCGAGGCGGACGGCGACGCCGCGACCCTCGCGAGCCTCGAAGAGCTCGACGCCGGATTCGACCCAGCGGTCAGCGCAGCCGCGGTCGGACCCGACGACCTGCTCACCCTGATCTATACCTCGGGCACCACCGGACCGCCGAAGGGGGTCCAGCTCACCCATCGCAACCTGCTGACGCTGGTCGCCTCGGTGGACGATCTGATCCCGTTCCCGGAGAGCGGCGGTCGGGTGATCTCCTGGCTTCCCGCCGCCCATATCGCCGAGCGTGGCGCCAATTACTACCTGCCGGTCGCGAAGGGGCTTGAAATCGCGATCTGCCCCGACCCACGCGAGATCGTCCAGTTCCTGCCCCAGGTCCGCCCGACCTGGTTCTTCGCCGTACCGCGCGTCTTCGAGAAGCTGAAAGCGGGTCTCGAGGCGATGCTCGCCGGGTTGCCAGACGAGCAGCGCGAGCCGGTCGAGCGTGGCTTCGAGGCCGCGCTGGAGAAGGTCCGGATGGAGCAGAGAGGGGAGGCGGTGCCCGCCGAGGTGGCGGCGGCAGCGCAAGTCGCGGAGGAGGGAATGTTCTCGGCACTGCGCCAGCAGCTCGGCCTCGACGAGGCGGTCGCGGTCAGCGTCGGCGCGGCGCCGACCCCGGTCGAGGTGCTGGAGTTCTTCCACGCGATCGGCGTCCCCGTGGGCGAGCTCTGGGGGATGTCGGAGACCTGCGGCGTCGCGACCAGCAACCCGATCGACAAGATCAAGCTGGGCACCGTCGGCCCACCCCTGCCGGGCGTCGAGCTGCAGCTGGCCGAGGACAGCGAGGTGCTGGTCCGTGGCCCGGCCAACATGCCCGGCTACCGCAACATGGCGGAGAAGACCGCCAAGA
>DAIRWC010000205.1:0-3575 GCA_036802505.1 Solirubrobacterales bacterium | reverse complement strand
GGTATCCAGTCGTCCCGCTTCACTGGGGCCAAGGCCGTCCTCTACGACGGCTTCTATGCCGAGATCGCCGCCGCCGCGGGCCTGATGCTGGGCGGCGTGCTCCTCGTTGTGGCCCCAAAAGCCTCCGCCCGCTACCATGCGCGGCCGTGCCGAACACGAACCAACTTATTCGCAAGGGCCGCAAGCGGCCTAAGAAGAAGACGACCACGCCGGGCCTCAAGTCGGGGCAAGGGCGGAAGAAGGGCGTCGCGGCGCCGCAACGGCGCGGTGTCTGCACCCGCGTCGCCACGGTAACGCCGAAGAAGCCGAACTCGGCGCTGCGCAAGATCGCCCGTGTGCGGCTCACCAACGGGATGGAGGTCACCACCTACATCCCCGGCGAGGGCCACAACCTGCAGGAGCACTCGGTGGTGCTGGTCCGCGGCGGCCGGGTCAAGGATCTGCCGGGCGTCCGCTACAAGGTCGTCCGCGGCACTCTCGACGCCGCCGGCGTCTCCGACCGCAAGCAGGCCCGCTCCCTCTACGGCGTCAAGGCCTCTTAGATAGATGCCCCGCCGATCCGCCGCAACGATCCGCCCCGTCGAACCCGACGCGCGTTTCCGCAACAGGCTCGTCCAGCAGGTCATCAACAAGGTGATGAGCGACGGCAAGAAGTCCCTCGCCGAGCGGATCGTCTACGACGCCCTGGCGATCGTCGGCGAGCGCTCCAACGAGGATGCGGTCGAGACCCTGGAGGCGGCGATCAAACAACTGACCCCGGTGCTCGAGGTCCGCTCGCGCCGGGTCGGCGGCGCCACCTACCAGGTGCCGGTCGAGGTGCCCGCCCGCCGTGCCCGCACGCTGGCTGTCCGCTGGCTGGTCGACTTCTCCCGCAACCGCCGCGAGTACTCGATGTCGGAGCGACTCGCCAGCGAAATCCTCGACTCGATCGGGCAGCAGGGCGGCGCCTGGAAGCGGAAAGACGACATCTACCGCATGGCCCAGGCCAACAAGGCGTTCGCGCATTACCGCTGGTAGCTAGCCTGGCTCCATGAGCCGGCCGATCCTCGCCGTCGACGTCGACGGCGTCATCTCCCTCTTCGGCTTCGACGAGCCGCCGCCCAAGGACGAGGCGCGGTTCGAGTTGGTGGACGGGATGGTGCACTGCATCTCGCTGGTCGCGGGGGAGCGGTTGGGGCGGCTGGCCGAGCACTACGACCTGGTCTGGGCGACCGGGTGGGAGGACAAAGCCAACGACTACCTACCCAACATCCTCGGCCTGCCGGACCTGCCGTTCCTCAGTTTCGACGGGGCGGCCCGTTTCGGCTCGGCGCACTGGAAGCTCGGGCCGCTCGACGACTACGGCAAGGGACGAGCGCTGGCCTGGATCGACGACAACTTCGACGAGAGTTGCTACGAGTGGGCGCGCGAGCGCGAGGAGCCGACCCTGCTCGTGCCGACCGAGTCCCACCTCGGGCTGGAGGAGGTCCAGGTGGAAGCGCTGACTGCCTGGGCCGCCGGCCTCTAGCGCCGACGGGCCTAAAACGCGCCTATATCTCCCGTTTTCGGCCCGTCGACGGGGCTGCCCTGGCTACACTGACGCGATGGAGGGGTTCTGGCCCATTTTTTTCTTGCTCGTCGTGCTGAAGATTCCTGTTCTCGGCGCGCTCTGGCTTGTCTGGTGGGCGAGCAGGGAACCTGAGCCGGAGACTGCCGGTGACGATTCGGGCGAGGGCTTCAACCGCTGGCGGCCGATGCCAAGGCGGCCTCGCGGACCCCACAATCTCCCCGGAGGCGGGACCGCTGTAGTGGGAAGGAGAAGGGGTTCCCCTCCTGCCCGCTGGGTTTTTCGCCGGGGACCCGGACTTTCTCGCCGAGCGGTTAGTGCGAAAAACAGGACGCCGCTGGTCAGGAGGGGAACCCCTTCTCCTCCTGCTAAGCCGCCCGCGTAGTTCGCTTGCGCTCCCTACGGATGTCACGTAGATAGGGATGGAAGTCGACCTCGATCGTGTGGCGCTTCGAGCTGACGAAGCGCTTTTTCAGCCAGCGGTCGTAAGTGGCGATCTCCTTGCGCATCTCGGGCGCTGGGGGTAGAGCTGCTTTGCTCGTGAGCAGGTCGGCGATCCATTCGGACTGGGCCTCGGCGACGGGCATGATCGGGCCGAGAGGTTGGACGAAGCCGATGAAGTAGAGGCCCCGATTCTCGGCTGAGACGGCTCGCTTGTAGAGGGGCATGCGGTTGTCGCGAGCGGCGAAGACCTTTTCGTCGAGGAACGGGAACTCGATCTTGTAGCCGGTGCAGTAGACGACCAGGTCGACCTCCTCTTCGCTGCCGTCGGCGAAGAGGACCGTGCGACCGCCGGCGAAGCGATTGATGTTGGGCTTGGCCGTGATGTCTCCGTGGCCGAGCCGTGGGAGGAGCTCCGAGGAGACGGTCGGGTGGGCCTCGAGCAGCTTGTGGTCGGGCTTCGGCAGGCCATAGTCGGTCATCTCGCCCACGCTCAGCTTGAGGAGGCGGTTGAAGAAGAAGCGCTGCACGAAGATCGGCAGCCTGGTCATCGCCGGCGGGGCGGATTCGTCGATCGGCGTGCCGCCGAGGAACTTCGGCAGGACGTAGGCGCCGCGTCGCATCGAGAGAAACGTCTTCTCGGCGATTCGCGAGGCCTCGACAGCTACGTCGACTGCCGAGTTGCCGATCCCGAGTACCAGGACCCGCTTGCCCTCAAGGACATCGGCCTCGCGGTAGTGGTGGACGTGCATCTGCTCGCCCTCGTACTCCTCGGCGCCGGGGAAGGACGGTTCGGGCCAGCGTGGCTTCCAGTGATGGCCGTTGGCGACCAAGACGGCCCGGTAGCGCTCGGTCCGGGAAGCACCGTCGGCATTTTTGACGGTCACGCTCCAGCCATCGCCATCGGGCTCGGCGGCGACGACCTCGGTGCGGAAAGTAATCCTCTCGACGAGACCAAATCGCTCCGCGTAGTCGTCGAAGTACTTGGCCACCTGCCAGTGGCTGGGGTAGTCCGGATAGTCCTCCGGCATGGGGAAAGCTTTGTAGGACATGAGCTTCCGCGCACTGTTGATGTGCAGCGACTTGTAGGCGGACGAAGTCCCGTTGTCGTTCTCATAGCGCCAGTTCCCGCCGATCATCGACCCCTTCTCGAAGCAGTCGAACGGAATCCCGCGAGCCGCCAGCACCTGACAAGCCGTAAGCCCAGAACTCCCGGCTCCGACGATGCAGACCTTTTGCGAACTGGCCATCCAGCCAATCTACCGAGAGGGGTGAGCGAGTTCACCCCTGGGGTCCGTAGCTGCAGAGCCGAATCCGGCCGAAGCTGTGCTCATCAGGTTCCACACCAACAAAGGAGACCCAAGATGAGCAACAAGACCAAGTTCCGCCCCTCCCCCGCCCTCGTGATCAGCTGCCTGGCCCTGTTCCTGGCGCTTGCCGGCACGGCCTTCGCCGCGAAGACCGCCAGCATCGGCTCGCGTCAGATCGTCAACGGCTCGGTCCGGACGGTTGACCTGCGCGACAACGCGGTCAGCTCGCCCAAAATCGCCGACGCCACCGTGACGGCCGCTGACCTCGGCACCGATTC
>DAIRWC010000204.1:0-3615 GCA_036802505.1 Solirubrobacterales bacterium | reverse complement strand
AGGTGTGGCAGATGCCCATCCAGCAGCCGAAGGGCAGGGTCGCTCCGGCCTCCTCACCGGCTGCGAGGATCGGAGTCGCGCCATCGCATCCGGCCTCTACCCGGCTCTTGGAGAAGCGAATCGCTCCGCCCTCGCCGCCGCCCGGCTCGCCGCCGATCGTCGGCTGGAAGCGCTCCAGCTCGAGCATCGCCGGGTCGCCCTCGGCTTCCCAGTGCCGGACGAGCGCGTCGAGCATCTCGGCCGGCCCGGAGACGAAGGCGTGGCGCTCTCGCCAATCGGGGCAGAGCCGGTCGAGGTCGGCGGGGGCGACCCGGCCCTGCTCGGCGGTCAGGCGCAGCCGCAGGTCGAAGCCCTCGTGGGCGTCGCCGATCGCCCGCAGACGGTCACCGAAGATCACCGCGTCGTCCGTTCGCGCCGAGTGGATGTGGACGACGTCGCCGACCGCGCCGCCGCGATCGAGGCTGCTCAGCATGCTCATGATCGGCGTGACGCCGCTGCCGGCGCTGATGAAGAGCAGCTTCTCGGGGGCGGGGTCGGGGAGCACGAAGGTCCCTTCGACGCCGCCCAGGCGGACGATTTCCCCAGGCCTCGCGTCCCGGACCAGGTAGGGCGAGACCACGCCCGCCTCGACCAGCTTCGGGGTGATGCTGATGCAGCCGTCGGCCCGCCCGGGGTCGGAGGTGAGCGAGTAGGCGCGCCAGTGGTGGACCCCATCGACGACAACCCCGATTCGCAGGTACTGCCCCGGGCGGTGGCCCGTCCACTCGAAGCCGGGGCGGATCGTCACCGTCGCCGCTTCGGCGGTCTCCGCCTCGATCCGCTCGATCCGGCCGCGCAGTTCGCGGGTCGACCAGAGCGGATTGATCAGTTCCAGGTAGTCGTCGGGGAGCAGCGGGCTGAACAGCCAGCGGACGGCGCGGAGGGCTCGCATCCTCAGCTCGGGAACCTGCGGGGTAGCGCCTCGCTCAGCCATCCTGGGTAACTATGACATGAATCGATGTAACGATTGTGTGTCTGCGCACACTTCGCCGGCGGTCCCGACCTGGCGGGCCAGGCTTTCGAGGCCGGCTTGGTCGACGAGTGCCATCTCCTCATCGCGCCGCCCTCCTCGTCAGGTAGTGCTGCTCGGGAGGCTGTTCGTGCGGTTGAGGCCGACCAGCGGGTCAGATGGGGAGAGGAACGATTATCTGCTCGCCCGCCGGACAAGCGCGGCCGACGTGTCTTCTACCGTTGACGGGTGCCATACAGCAAGCGCAAGATCGACCGGGCTGGGCAGACACTCGCTGACCGTCTGCGCATGATCATCGATGGCGATACGAACACCATCGAGCGCTCTCCAGAGGTCCTCCATGCAGTCGACATCATCGACTGGTGGCGCGAAGAGCACGCAAAGCCGCTTTCGCGAGTCGCCGCGAATCTGCGCCACTACGCGGACGAGCACGAAGCCCCGAGGGTCGCCCAGCGCTTGAAGAAATTTCCGACGATTGTCGACAAGCTCTTGCGTCAGCCGACGATGAAGCTATCCCGCATGGCCGACATCGGTGGAGTCCGAGCCGTGCTACCCGACCAGGCCGCCGCCTACAGCATCGCCAGCCGGTTGCAAAAGAATTGGACCATCACCAAATTCCGGGACTACGTCGCCGAACCGAAAGCCGACGGCTACAGGGCGCTTCACCTCATCAACCGCAATCGCGGTCGACTGATCGAGGTGCAATTGCGCACCCGCCTTCAAGACGCCTGGGCTAACTCCGTCGAGATCGATGCTCGTCGCGTCGCGCCCGGCCTCAAGTTCGGCACCGGCCCCCGAGAGCTTCGTGACTTCTATGTCGCCTCGGGAGAGTTCCTCGCCATCGCAGATCAAGGCCTCCCGACGGACCCCGCGCTTTATAAGCGCCTCATGGAGTTACGGGGGCGAGTCGATACCCTTCGCCGTAGAGCACTTCGACGCAAGGCAAGCAAATGAGCCCAGATGAGATCAAGCACTTCCTGGTCAGTTACGACCTAGCCACCGGCAAGACGGGGGTTGAGTCCTTCGACACCGACTACGACGCTGCCCAGACGGCCTACGCTGAAGCAGAGCAGGCAAACGCTGACGATGAAAAGCTTGACATCGTTCTCCTGAGCGCCGACTCGCTGGAGACGATCAAGCAGACTCATTCGAGCTACTTCAGCGATGGCAGTCAACGCCTTGAGGAGCTCCTTCCGGGCTAGCAGTCACGGGCGACGCGGTGGCCTGCGCTCAATCACAAAATGGCGCTGGCTCAAAGCGTCTTCGCCGCCCAGCTTGCTCGAGTTCCGCAACCTGCACGATGTGCCAGACGAGTAGCGGCTCGCCCGAGGTGCGCGACCTGAGAGTCGCAAGAGCGATCCGAACGCTCAAGTCGAGTCAGCGGGCAAGGCGAGGGGCGGGCAAGACCCAGTCCTGCTGCCCGCCCCTCGTTATTCCCGCAGGTCGACATGCGCCCTCGGCGTAGCTGGGAGGCGACTACCGGGAATGAACCGCACGTCCTACCTTAGTAAGAACCCTATGGTTCCCGGCCACCGTTTTCACATCCCTCGTACGAACCGAAGCATCCTTGTCGCACTACGGAACTTTGACGGAATCCTCTGGTGACTCAAATGCAGCCAGGCCGATGGTCGAAAGGATCGGCTTCTCACCAGAAGCCGCAAGCCGCTGTTTGGCGCTTTTCTCCTCGTCAAACAGGGCTTCAAGAAATCCATCAACCACCCCGACAACGGCCTTCCAGCCAGCTTGATCGAGGCGAAGCAAAGACCAGGTCAGATGCCGGTCCGTGTGAGCATCGAACGTGCCGACATCCACAGCCTCTTTCACTTTCCCGCGAAACTGTTCAAACGTCCTCGACGTAATCGTGACCTTGATCGCGTCTGGTATCTCGGCCCAACTCTCGTTGTCAATGAGCGCCGGTCCAACTGCACGATAGAAATGCTCAGTTGCCCCACGGCGCGCCCCTCCGGTCTCCTGGCGGACTTCCGCAGCCCAGCCTTGGCTGGCGCTTTCGTAGGCGCCGGTCAGACCCCGGCAGCGTGAGATCATCCATTAGTGCGTGGAGCCGTTTCGGGCTCAACTCGCCGCGATTTAGCTCGCCAACAATCCGTAGATCAACGGGATTCGCACAAACTCGGGCGAGCATAGGAAAGAACGATCTCCTGTCGATCGCCGCAGTGACCCCGATCGCAGACGCCGATGCGTAGGGGCGATGTCCCCAACCGCTCTGGTGCCGAAGCCACATCGGTGACTCGAAGACGGCCAGGGCAGCCGTTGCCAGGAGAGATTCCTCTCCCGACTCGGCAAGGCGGCGGTTGGCGCAATCCTGCTCTTCGAGCACCGTCCTGAAAGCGACATCGGCAGCAACGATGAGCCGTTCCCAGCCCAACCGGTCGAGCATGACGGGGGTCCAACTGAGGTGACGGTCAGAGCGTGCGTCGAACGTTCCGGCAATGATCGCGGCGCTGACTCGCTCAGTCAGTTGCTCGAACGTGACCCAGCTAAACGAGGCTCTCATTGACGCCGGCAGGGCAGCCCAAGTCTCGTCCTCGAAGATGACCAGCTCCGGGGCGCGCCAAAAGTGCTCGACCGCTCCACGGCGTGCCCCC
>DAIRWC010000203.1:0-3623 GCA_036802505.1 Solirubrobacterales bacterium | reverse complement strand
GGGCTTGCGGGCGTGGATGTGGATCTGCGAGGCGCCCTCGTCGACTGCGCGCCGTGCCTCCGCCGCGTACTCCTCGGGCGTGTAGGGGATCGCCGGGCACTGATCGCGGTTGGCGATCACACCGCTGATCGAGCAGCTGATGACTACGGGATCCTCGAACGAGCTCATCGTCCCACCTTCCGGTGCGCTTTATGTACCTGTGGAGAGCAAAAGGCGCACCGGAAGCTCATACCGGCATCACCCCGTGGCGTTTGGCGGGCTTGGTCACGTGTTTGTTGCGCGCCATGCGCAGCGCCTTGACGATCGTCGGCCGCGTCTCGCGCGGGTCGATGATGTCATCGACCACAGCATTCCCCGCCGCTATATACGGGTCGATCTGCTCGCGGACCGCGTTCAGCATCGCCTCGCGGGTGGCGTCCGGATCGTCGGAGGCCTCGATCGCCGAGCGGCCGATGATGTTGACCGCGCCCTCGGCACCCATCACCGAGATCTCGGCTCCGGGCCAGGCGACGATCAGGTCCGGCTCGTACGCCTTGCCGCACATCACGTAGTAGCCGGCGCCGTAGGCCTTGCGCACGATCACCGTCACCTTCGGCACGGTGGCGCGGCTGACCGCGTAGAGCATCTTCGCGCCGTGGCGGATGATCCCGGCGTGCTCGACTTTCGCCCCGACCATGAAGCCGGGCACATCTTGGAGGAAGACCAGCGGCACGTTGAAGGCGTCGCAGAGGTTGATGAAGCGCGCCGCCTTGTCGGCTGAGTCGTTGTCGAGGATCCCGGCCAGCTGCTTGGGTTGGTTGGCGACGATCCCGACCGGCTGGCCGCCGAAGCGGGCGAAGCAGGTGATCAGCGTCTTGGCGAACTTCGGCTTGATGTCGAACCACTCGCCGTCGTCGACGATCTCGGCGATCACGTCGTACATGTCATAGGGCTGGCGGGAGGAGTCGGGGACGATCTCCAGCAGCTTCTCCGAGGTGCGGTCGTCGGGGTCGGCGGTCGGCACGATCGGCGGCTTCTGCTCGCAGTCCGACGGGAAGTAGGAGAGGTACTGCTTGACCTTGGCGATGCATTCCTCGTCGTCCTTCACCTCAAGGTCCCCCACGCCCGATTTGCGGCAGTGGACCTTGGCGCCGCCCAGCTCCTCCATCGTGATGTCCTCGCCCGTCACGGCTTTGGTCAGGTGGGGGCCGGCGAGCGCCATCGCGCCCTGGCCGGAGACCATCGGCACAAAGTCCGAGAGCGCCGGGATGTAAGCGGTGCCGGCGGCACACGGGCCCATCATCGCCGCGACCATCGGGATCACCCCCGACATTTCGACCTCCTCGCGGAAGAGGTGGCCGGAGCCGGCGAAGAGCGAGCCCGCCGCCTCCTGGATGCGGGCGCCGGCCGAGTCGAGCAGCCAGATGAACGGCATCCGCTTGGAAAGGGCCATCTCGCGCAGGCGGGTCGCCTTGAGCTCGCCGGTCATCCCCATCGAGCCGGCCATCACAGTGAAGTCGTAGGCGGCGATGCAGCAGGGGCGGCCGTCGACGTCGCCCCAGCCGGTGATCACGCCGTCGGCGGGCGCCTCCACCCCGTCCATCGCTCGTTGGGCGAAGTGCGGGCGGCCGTGAATCCCCAGCTCGACGAAGGTCCCCTCGTCGACCAGCAGGTCGATCCGCTCGCGCGCGGTCAGCTTGCCGCGCTCGTGCTGCTTGGCGATCTTCTCCTCGCCACCGCCGAGCTTCGCCTTCTCGCGCCGCTCGTGCAGCTGCTCGGTCAGGTCGCCGAGCGGCGCCGTCCCAGGTAGGAGGTTCTTCCCCTGCTCGCCTTGATCGGTCGCCACTACCGTCCCTTCCACTGCGGATCGCGTTTCTCGAAGAATGCGGTGACGCCCTCGACGATGTCCTCGGTCGAGAAGGTGAGCGAGAGCTGCGACCGCAGGTAGTCGAGCGCGTCGTCCACCGCCATGTCCTGCTGGCGGTACATCGCGTCGTGGCCGAGCCGCATCAGCACCGGGCTCTTCGAAGCGAGCTGCCCGGCCCAGTCGGCGACCGCGACGTCGAACTCGGCGGCGGGCACGACCTTGTTGGCGAGCCCGAACTCGACGGCCTGCTCGGCGCTGAGGCGCTCGCCCAGCAGCATCATCTCGTTGACCTTCTTGCGCGGGACGTTGCGGTAGATGATCGCCATGATCATGTAGGGGAAGGCGCCGACGTTGATCTCCGGCGTGCCGAAGGTGGCGCCCTCTTTGGCGATCAGCAGGTCGCAGGAGAGGGCGAGGCCCATCCCGCCCGCCAAGACGTGGCCGTTGGCCGCGCAGAGCGATGGCTTGCCGAGGCGCGGCATCAGCCGGAAGAACTCGAGAAAGAGGTCGGAGGCGAAGTGTTTGGCGACCAGCGGCACGTCGGCGGCGAAACCGCCAAGGTCGGCCCCCGCGCAGAAGGCCTTGTCGCCGGCGCCGGTGAGGACGACCGCCCGCGCCTCCTCGTCGTCGCGCGCCCGCTTCATCGCGTCGACCAGCTCGGTCAGCATCTGGCCGGAGAGCATGTTGCGCTTCTCCGGGTTGTTCAGGGTCACGGTGGCGACCCCGCCGGCGACCTCGTACTTGACGACCTCGTAGTCCATCGCGGCGGACCATAGCCGAAATCGGCCCCGAGCTGAAAGTAGAAAGTGCTACTGTCCACGACTTCCCCCGCTCGCAACTTCGAATCGAGGAGAGACCAGTGGCGACCGCGACGAACGGCAGCTCAACCGTGATCAAGCCCGACCACGAGGCGGGCCGCAAGAACTTCATCTTCAACCAGGAGCACGAAGACCTGCGCGAGTCGATGCAGGCATGGGTCAAGAAGGAGATGTGGCCCCACCGCAACGAGTGGGAGGACACCTACTGGCCGAGCGACGTGATGAAGCGGGCGGGCGAGCTGGGCTTCCTCGGTCTCTGCTTTCCGGAGGAGTACGGCGGCCAGGGCGGCGACTACTTCTACTCGCTGGTCCGCGCCGAGTGCATGAGCTACTCAGGATCGGGTGGCACCAACATGGGCTTCGCGGTGCAGACCGACATGGTCCTGCCGCCGATCCACCTGCTCGGCACCGAGGAGCAGAAACAGCGCTACCTCGCCCCCGGCCTGAAGGGCGAGAAGATCGGCGCCCTGGGGATCACCGAGCCGGGCGCAGGCTCCGACGTCGCCGGCATCCGCACGACCGCGATCCGCGACGGCGACGAATACGTGATCAACGGCTCCAAGACGTTCATCACCAACGGGCCGCGCGCCGACTTCATCGTCCTCGTCTGCAAGACCGACCCGAAAGAGCGCCACGCCGGAATCACCCTCTTCGTCGTCGACCTGCGCGACGAGACCGGCGAGAAGGTGCCGGGCTTCACCGTCTCCGCCGAGCTGGAGAAGATGGGCATGCACGCCTCAGACACCGGCGAACTGGCCTTCGAAGACGTCCGCGTCCCGACCGGCGCCGTGCTCGGCGAGGTCGGCAAAGGCTTCTACCACATCGCCTGGGAGCTCCAGGGCGAGCGGCTGGTCGCCGCCGCCGGCTCCCACGCGGGCGCGGAACGGATGATCGAGAAGACGCTCGAGTACGCCAAGGAGCGCGAGGCCTTCGGCCGCCCGATCGGCAAGTTCCAGGCG
>DAIRWC010000202.1:0-3627 GCA_036802505.1 Solirubrobacterales bacterium | reverse complement strand
ATTCTACGACGTGGCCTTCGCCCGTCGCGCGGCGCTCGCCACGCTCCTCGCGGCCCGGGACGGCCGGCCCGAAGCCGACGCCCGCCACGACCTGGACCAGGTCCTCGCCCTCGGTCGCGAACAGCCCCTCGCGCTCGCGGTGCTTGCGCTCGCGCAGCTTGCGGACCAGTTTCAGCTTCTCGTTTTGGGGGCTGGAAATCATCTCTGTCAGTTCGGGTCGGTCGAATCTTCTCCTGGAACTTCCTCTGGAACAACCGGTATCAGGCAAAAAAAAGGGGCCGTGAAGACGGCCCGCCCGGGAAGTGGAAAGTGTGGGTTGCAGCTAGGCGGCTGCACCCTCCCGGGCTAGCTCCACGAATCGGCGGAAGGCCTCACGGTCGGAGACCGCGATCTCGGCGAGCATCTTGCGGTTGACCTCGACGCCGGACTCGCTGAGTCCGTGGATCAGCTGCGAGTAGCTCATGCCCTCAAGCCGCGCGGCGGCGTTGATCCGCGTGATCCAGAGCCGCCGGAACTCGCGCTTGCGGTTGCGCCGGTCCCGGTAGGCGTACATCCCCGAGCGCTGCACCTGCTCTTTGGCGAACCGGTACGAAGAGTGCTTGCGACCGAAATAGCCTTTGGCTTCCTTCAGCACCTTGCGCCGCTTCTTGCGGGCGTGGACGGAGCGCTTGACCCGGCTCACTTGCCGCCTCCAAGCAGGGTCCGCACGCGCTTTTCGTCGGCCTTGGCGATCACGACCGGTCGGCCCATCTGCCGCTTGCGCTTCGCCGACTTTTTCTCGAGGATGTGGCTCGAGTAGGCGCGCCGCCCACGCAGCTTGCCTTTGGCGGTCTTGCGAAAGCGCTTCTTGGCGCCCGAGTGAGTTTTCATCTTCGGCATCGGGACGGGTATTGAAGCAGACCGACCCCTGCCCCTGCCGGTGCGGTGGCCGGCGCAGGTACGCTGGCGCCCGATGCGGATCGTCTATGTGATCGGGACCCGCCCCAACTTCGTCAAGACGGCGCCTGTGATCGCGGCGCTGCGCAAGCGCCTGCCCGAAGGCCGCCACACGATCGTCCACACCGGGCAGCACTACGACAGGGCGATGTCGGAGGTGTTCTTCGAGGAGCTCGGCGTGCCCGCTCCTGACCACATGCTCGAGGTCGGATCGGGCAGCCACGCCCAGCAGACCGCCCGCACGATGGAGCGGCTGGAGCCGGTCTTGGAAGCGGAGCGGCCGGACCTGGTGATGGTCCCCGGCGACGTCAACTCGACCCTCGCCGCGGCGCTGACCGCGGTCAAGATGCAGATCCCCGTCGCCCATATCGAGTCGGGCCTGCGCAGCTTCGACCGCACAATGCCCGAGGAGATCAACCGAATCGTCGCCGACGAGTTCGCCTCCTACCTCTTCCTGCACAGCGACGAGGCGATCGAGAACCTGCGCGCCGAGGGCATCGCCGAGGAGCGCATGCACTTCGTCGGCAACACGATGATCGACACCCTGGTCGCGCTCGAAGATCGCTTCCGAGCCGCCGGGTCCGCGGCGAAGCTCGGTGTCGAGCCGGGGGGGTATGCGCTCGTCACCCTGCACCGGCCCGCCCTCGTCGACGGCGAGCTCCTGCCGGAGACGGTGCGCCGGCTCGCCGAGCTCGCCCGTGAGATGCCGGTCGTCTTCCCGGTCCACCCGCGCACGCGCAAGAAGATGGAGGCGATCGAGTCCGAGCATCCCGGGCTGCTGCTCTCCGAGCCGCTCGGCTACGTCGCTTTCCTCTCGCTGATCGCCGACGCCGGCGCCGTCCTCACCGACTCCGGCGGGATCCAGGAGGAGACGAGCTACCTCGGCATCCCCTGCTTCACCCTGCGCGACAACACCGAGCGCCCAGTAACGATCCGCGCCGGCACCAACACCCTGCTGGGCCTGGATCCGGCGGCGATCGCAGGGATTCCCGCCGCTCTCGCCGAGCGTCCGGCTGGACATCCCGAACCACCGCCCCTCTGGGACGGCCACGCGGCCGAGCGGATAGCCGACGTAATCGCCTAAGCGTCGTCGGCGGGCGTGTCGGCGTCTTTGGCCGAAGAATCCGCCTCGTCGGCCGGCGCATCCTCGCCGTCGGCAGGCGGATCGTCCTGTTTGGCCTGCGCCTCGACCTCTTTGCTGGGCGCCAGCATCATGCTCATGTTGCGCCCTTCCTGCAGCGGCGCGGACTCGATCACGGCAAGCCCGTCGAGGTCCTCGAAGAGGCGCTGCAGCAGATTCCTGCCCCGCTCCGGATGCGCCTGCTCGCGGCCGCGGAACATGATCGTGATCTTGACTTTGTTGCGCTGGCGCAGGAAGCGCTCGACGTGACCCTTCTTGGTCTCGTAGTCGTGGACGGCGATCTTCGGCCGCAGCTTGATCTCGCGCACGTTGACCTGGGTCTGGTGCTTGCGGGCGGCCTTCTGCTTCTGCTCCTGCTCGTATTTGTACTTCGAGTAGTCGAGCAGGCGGGTGACCGGCGGCTTCGATCCGGGAGCGACCTCGACCAGGTCGAGGTCGGCGTCCTGGGCGCGTTTCATCGCCTCGCCGATCTCGACGATCCCGAGCTGCTCCCCGTCGGCCCCGATCAGGCGCACTTTGGGCACGCGGATCCGCTCGTTGATGCGCGTGGTGTCGCGCTCGGGCGGACGGCGATCGAACCTGCGCGGGACAGGCACTAGTGAGAGGTGAGGTGAAGCTTCAAGAGGACGAGGGATGCGGAGGCTGCCACGGGACGCTCAGCGGCGCGGTGTGTTTGGCATGCCTGCGAACAAGTGGACGCAGTATAGAGACAGAGCCGAAACACGGTCGAGGCGGCTCAGGCGGCCTGCTCGGCGCGGTGGACCAGCGCGGCGAAATCGGCGAGTTTCATCGCCCCCAACTCGCCCTCGGCATGCGAGCGCACCGCCACCTCGCCGGTCTCCTCCTCGCGGTCGCCGACGACCAGCATGAATGGGTTGCGGGCGATTTCGGCGTCGCGGACCTTCTTGCCGATCGACTCCGAGCGGCGGTCGACCTCGACCCTGACCCCGAGCTCGCGTATTTCCGCCGCGACCTTGTCGCCGAACTCGACGTGGCGGTCTGAGATCGGCAGCACTGTCGCCTGCACCGGCGCCAGCCAGACCGGGAAGCGCCCGCCGTAGTGCTCGATCAGGATCCCGGCGAAGCGCTCCATCGAGCCGAGCAGGGCGCGGTGGATCATCACCGGCCGTTGCGGGTCGTCGTTCTGGTCGGTGTAGGAGAGGTCGAAGCGCTCCGGCATGAAGAAGTCGACCTGACAGGTGCCGCACTGCCAGGAGCGACCGAGGGCGTCGGTGATGTGGAAGTCGATCTTCGGCCCGTAGAAGGCGCCGTCGCCGGGGTTCAGCGTGTACTCGCGCCCCTGGCTGTCGAGGGCGTTGCGCAGCGCCTCTTCCGCCTGGCCCCACTGCTCCTCGGTCCCGATCGACTTCTCCGGCCGGGTCGAGAGCTCGATGTGCACGTCCTCGAATCCGAAGCGCGCGTAGAGCTCGTCGATCGCCTCGCAGATCCCGGTCACCTCGTCGACGATCTGCTCCGGCGTGCAGTAGATGTGGGCGTCGTCCTGGGTGAAGGAGCGGACCCGCAGCAGCCCGTGCAGCACGCCCTCGCGC
>DAIRWC010000201.1:0-3643 GCA_036802505.1 Solirubrobacterales bacterium | reverse complement strand
CCAGGATCCGAAGCAGGGGAGCGGCTCGAGGCGCGTGGGCCAGCCGCCGGCTATCGCCTCGCCGACGGGATGACCGGCGAGAAAGCGGTCCAGTGCCGTGTCGTCCTCCCAGGCGGCGATCAGCCCGATCCGCCGTGGGTGGGGCCGGGGGATGTGGCCGCCGAGCGGCACCGTGAACGCCGGTTCCGCATAGGTCATGCCGGAGATCGTCGTCGGATCGAGTCGCCGGAAGAGCAGTTGCTGGGTCTTGAGCAAACCGACGTCGCTGAGATGAACGGAGACGATCACGAAGCTTCTTCCTCCTGCTCGGGAGTTAACCTAGGCATGATTAAGAACTTCCGAACCGTACCTAGGCGAGACTAAGTTGTCAACCGAGACCGAGATCGAGCGGCAGCCACGCCGGCGCCTGTCGGCTGCGGCACGCCGCGAGGTAATTGCCGCGGCCGCAGCCGATCTGTTCGCCGAGCGCGGCTACCGTGGCGCCTCGATCGAGGCGATCGCTCGCGCTTCGGGAGTCACGCCCCCGGTCGTCTACGAACACTTCGACTCCAAGCGCGAGCTCTACCGAGACCTGCTCGAGCGCCATTTCGCCGAGCTGCGCGAGGTCTGGGGGGAGCACTTCGTCGGCGACGATCCGCTCGAGCGACGGATCGCGATGTCTTTCGATGCCTGGTTCGCCTACGTCGAAGCGCACCCGTTTGCCGGGCGCGTCCTCTTCCGCTACAGCACCGATCCCGAGATCGAGGCCGTCCACGCCGAGGTCGCCGAACGCAGCCGCGAGGCGATCCTGCCGCTCTTCGCCGCCGAGCCCGGCTCCGAGAACGTCTCCGGCTCGGTCGATGGCGAGGGCATCGAAATGGTCTGGGTGGTTCTCCGCGGCGTCCTCCAGGGCCTCGCGGTCTGGTGGTCCGACCATCCAGAGGTCCCTCGCGAGCGCGTGGTGGCGACGGCGATGAACGCCCTGTGGGTCGGCTTCGAGCGAGCCCAGGACGGCGAAGCCTGGAAGGTATCCAGCTGAGATGAGGCATTGTGGCCCCTGGAGGGGGTCCAATGCTTCATCTTGCGAATCATGGGGTGTTGGGGCGGACCATCGCGCGCAGGTAGTCGCGCCAGGCGTCCTCGATTTCTCCGATGCGGGCCTCGAAAGCGGCTTCGAGGGTGGGCGTCGAGCCGCCCGGGAGGATGTTCAACGCGAGGCGCTCGCAGGCCTCCGGGCCGCGTTCGGTCTCGAGCAGGTCGAAGAGCGTGCCGCCGAGGATCACGGCGTCGCGCCGGGAGGGGGGAAACGACGGTCGCGAGCTCTCCCTAAGGCGCCGTATCACCGCTGCGCGGTAGAGGCCGACCTGGCGGGCGAAGTACTGAGCGCCGCCCTCGACCAGCCAGGCCCAGCCGAGGTAGCGGGCGAAGCGTCGTGGCGTCCAGGAGGGGGGGAGGTCGGGGTTGTTGGCGGCGATCACGAGCTGGGCGTAGAGGCGCTCGGCAGTGCCGCGCAAGGCCTCGCGGGAGTCGTCGCCGGCGGCGCGCCGTTCCATGTGGGGGTCGTTGAGCACGTGCAGCTCGGTCGCCATCGCCCAGCCGGCCAGGTAGCGCCGCCCCGCCGGGGCGGCCGACCAGCGCGCCGCGGGCAGGAAGGGATGGGCCAGGGAAAGCAGCGCCGGGTTGGTGTGGATGACGACGGTGACCTGACCGGGGACCGTCTCGAAGCGGTCCTCCAGCCGCAGCCTCAGTTCCTCCATGCGGTCCAGCGTGCGCTCGGCAAATGCCGCATCGCCGCTGTCATGCCGCGCGGCGAAGCTAAGCGAATGCGTCTCGACCCAGGGAATGGGGCGAGCCTACTAAGGCCGTATTAGACCAGGACGGGTTCTGAGGAGGTGCATGCCGAGTGGATCTCGGCACGGGCGCGATCGAACTCCTCGTCGGCCATCACCGGGGTGCCCTCGAAGGGCAGATCGCGGTCGATTTCCACCCAGGAGCGGCAGCCGTGGTACTCGTCGCGGACCCGGACGGTGACCGGGCGCGGGATGCGGTGGACCCGCAGCAAGAGGATGTGCAGCGGGTGGCGCCGCTTCCAGTTGAGCCGCTTCTCGGCGTAGTCGGGGGTCCAGACGTAATAGGGGGAAAGCTCGTCGACTATGCGTGGGTTGGTGACCGTCAGGTGGTCGGTCACCTCGGCCCAGCAGCGCAGCCGGACGCGGTCGGGCTGGGGAATGCCGCCGTCCTGGATCAGCGCTGCGGGCGGCGGCTCCTCGTCGGGCCAGACACCCTCCTCAAGCGCGCGGCGCAGCTCCGGGTGGTGGGACTCGCGGACGAGGTTGTTCCGCTGATGGTCGAAGGTCGGGTAGAGGAAGAAGCGCTCGTGGTCGAGCTCGAAGTGCTTGTTGTCCTCGCGGATCCCGCCCTTGCGCAGGGTCAGAAGTTGCTCGCCCTCGGCGAGAGCGCGCACCGTTACAGCCCATTCCTTTAAAGCGATCGGCATTTAAAAGTCTTACCTCAAGAAGGTTGGTGAGTCTCCGGCTGGGAACGGGCGCCATTTGGACCCCTGTCCAGGCGAGAGCCCCGCCCAAGGCCGCGCATTCTAGACCAGGCTGGCCGAATCGCCAAATTAATGCTGTGTGCGATCGAACACTCGGCCGTTGCCGCCTCCGCCGGGCGTTTCGATCCGCAGTATGTCGCCGGATTGCAGGTCCCCTTCGACCTTGCTCGACAACCGCTCGCTATTGAGGAAGTCGGCGCCCGCCTTGCCGTCCTCGCCGCCGTCGCGGCCGCGTGGGCGATGGCGCCGGCGCTCGCCGATCAGCGTGTAGCGCATCGCCGCCAGCGCTTCGATCTCCCGCACGATCCCCTCGCCGCCACGCTGCGAGCCGGTTCCGCCGCTGCCGCGGCGAAGGGCCAGTTCGCGCACCCGCAGCGGGAACTCGGTCTCCAGCGCCTCGACCGGGGTGTTGAGCGTGTTCGACATCGCGACGTGGATCGCGCTCGGCCCGTCGGCGTCGGGGCAGGCGCCCTGTCCGCCGCCCAGCGTCTCGTAATAGGTGAAGCCCTCTCCCGCAAGCGTCAGGTTGTTCATCGTCCCCTGGCCCTGCGCCGGCACCGGCCGGGCGCCTGCGAGGGCGGCGACGGTCAGGTCGGCGACGCGGCTGGAGGTCTCGACGTTGCCGGCGGCGACCGCGGCCGGGAAGCGCGCGTTGAGCAGACAGCCCTCGGGTGCGATCACCTCGATCGGGCGGTAGGCGCCGGCGCAGGGAGGGGCGTCGGGGTCGGTCAGCACCCGCACCGCGAAGAACGCCGCCGCTTTGGTCACGGAGAGCGGACAGTTGAGGTTGCCGTCGATCTGATCGTCGGTGCCGCTGAAGTCGAGCACGAGCCGGTCGCCGCGGACGCTCGCCTCGAGCCTCAGGGCTACGTCTCGCTGTTCGCCGCCACCGTCGTCCTCCAGAACGTCAGTCGCCGTGTAGCTGCCGTCGGGAAGCTTCGCCAGGGCGGCGCGGGTGCGCCGCTCGGCGTAGGCGAGGATCTCCGTCATGCCGGTGCGCAACTGCTCAAGCCCATGGCGCTCTGCCAGCTCGGCCAGTCGCAGCTCACCGATCCGGTTGGCCGCGGCCTGGGCACGCAGGTCGGCGAGGCGCTGGCGCGGCGAGCGCAT
>DAIRWC010000200.1:0-3675 GCA_036802505.1 Solirubrobacterales bacterium | reverse complement strand
CATCGCCGCCGGCGCTGCACGATGCTGCAGAACACCGGCGCGGTGATCTCGATCGCCTTCGTGCTGGCGATCGTCACCGCGGCCGTGCCCCAACCGGTCCTGTTCAAGATCTTCTCCGGGCTCGCCGCCGGCCTATCCAGCGCCCAACTCGACCCGTTCATCCACAACATGCACACCGCCCTCTGGGTGCTGGCGGCAACCTCCGTGGTCGGCGCCGGCGTCTCGCTGCTGCGGCCCAAGCACGAGATCGGCGTGGAAGGGCCGAGAGTGCCCCCCGCCCAGGCCTTCGGGGAGGCGGTCGCCGAGGAGATCGAGGCGGTGCCGTGAACGCGACGGGGGACAACGAGACGCTGAGGATCGGCGACGTCGCCCGCCTTGCCGCGACGACGCCGCGGACGATTCGCTACTACGAGGAGATCGGCCTGCTGCCCGCGGCGAGCGGGCGGGAGCCCGGCGCCCACCGCACCTATGCAGAGGCCGACGTCGAGCGCCTCACCGAGCTGTTGCGCCTCAAGGACCTGCTCGGCGTCTCCCTCGAGGAGCTGAAAGCCCTGATCGAGGCCGAAGACGCGCGGGCGGCGCTGCGGCGCGAGTGGCAGGGCGGGGTCGAGAACCCAGCCCGCCGCCGGCAGATCCTCGACGAGTCGCTCGGCCACATCGGCCGCCAGCTAGAGCTGGTCCGCCGCCGTCGCGACGAGATCGCCGCGCTCGAGACGGAGCTCCTAGCCAAACGCCGCCGCGCACGCGAGCGCCTGCGCGAGCTAACCCTCAGCTAGGAGTACTCCACCCACCGCCTGCTCCTCGAAGTGCTTACTGAGCATCGTCACCTGGCCCTGGTAGTTGGAGCCCAGCTCGGCGCCGTAGAGGCGCTCGGCCGGGGCGCTGGTGCGCTCCAGGGCCAGCTTGCAGACCGGCTGGCGGTGCTCGACCATGAAGGAGACGTCGCGCGCCCGCACCTCGAGCGCGGCGCGGCTGCCGTGGCGACCGCCGACCGGGTCATAGCCGAAGCCCGGGTCGAAGAAGCCGGCGTAATGGGTGCGCAGCTCGCCCGCCGTCGGGTCGTAGGCCATCATCTCGGCGGCGATCTGAGGCGGGATGCAGACGCCCTCGGCCGAGAGCAGCAGGTAGAAGATCTCCGGCTCGAGCACGATCCGCCCGCCGGGCTCGGGGTAGACCGGGTCCCAGTAGTCGGTCCAGCGGTAGGCGCGGATCCGCGAGAGGTCGATCGGCAGGCTGTTCTTCTTCGCCCGGTAGCCGACGATCCGGTCGCTGGGACCGGAGAGGTCGACGCTGAGGAAGAGCCCCTCGGCCAGCGCCAGCTCCGACTCGCGCAGCGCGTGGGAGTCGAGGTAGAGCAGCGGGAACTCGTCCTGCAGGGCGCGGATCTCGGGGTCGGCGAGCCGCACGTCGCCGCGCGCCAGGCGCAGCTGGTTCAACGAAAGGCCGCTCTGCACCTGGATCGCGAATGAGCGCGGCACGACCTCCAGGTAGAGCCGACCGTGATAGCCGGGGCGGATCTCGTCGAAACGGTGGTGGCGATCGGTGAGCACTCTGGTGAAGACGTCGAGGCGCCCGGTCGAGCTCTTCGGATTCGCCTTCGCCCGCACGTCGTCGGGAAGCGCCAGTTCCTCGATCAGCGGCACGAGGTAGGGACGGTCGCGCTCCAGCACGGCCCCGTCGCGCAGGTCGACCTGCTGGAAGGCGAGCCCATCGATCTTCTCCTCGACGGTCGAGTCGACGTCCGGCAGGAAGCTGCATCGCAACGCCCAGGCGAAGTCGCCCAGGCGCAGGTCGATGCTGGCCGGCTGGATCGCCTCGGGGCGGATCCGGTAGTCGCCCGACGTAATCCATTCGTTCTCGACCGCAGAGGCGAGGGCCTGCGATGGCAGCACCCCGGCGGTCGTCCCGCCGCGCGGCTCCGTTGCCGCACCCCGGCTCGCTGCACTCGCATCGCTCGTCATCTAGACGAGATTATGCGGCGCGCCTCGGCGACGCCGAGGTACGGAGTCAGTACAAACTCGGCAAGTTCCGGGAAGAATCGCTCGAGGCGGGCCGTTTCCCCGGCGAGCACGCGCCGGCCAAGCAGCGAAGCGATGCCGCCGATCACCGCCTCGTCGGCAGCCTCCGGTGGACGGCCGGCGATGGTCGCCTCCGGGGCGCCGTCGCCCAAATAAGGCACGAAGCTCTCGACCGCAGCCCGGAAGCGCCCATATACGCCGGGCCCGGCGCGCAGGCCCTCGACCAGCAGAAGGTTCGCCTGCCCCGGCTCGGCGGTGAGGCCGGCAAGCGCTGCGCCGAGCCCGGCGCACACCCCGAGGGCCCACTCGCCCTCGCCCGCGCAAGCTCTGACGACGTCAGCGCGGAGGCGCTCGACGGCCTCGTCGTAAGCGGAAAAGAAGCACTCGTCCTTGCTGCCGAAGTGACGGTAGAAGTCGCTCTTGGAAACACCAGCCCGGCCGGCGATCGCGGAAACGGTCGTTCCGTCGTAGCCGTGCTCGTCGAGCGATTCGGCGATCGCGGTCAGCAGGCGCTCACGCTGATGCTCCGCGATGAACTCCCGGGAGAGGCCGTGGCGACCACGTGGAAGCGACTTCATGCAGTACTAAAGTCTGCCAGTGCTAAGCGCTTCTTGTCTGCCGACCCGGCCGTCAGGCCCGGCTACTCGGCCATACCGGCGCCCAGATAGGGCGCCACCATGAACTCGGTGAGTTCCGGCAGAAGGTCCTCGGCCCGCTCGGCCTCGCCACGACGAATCTGCTGGTAGACGATCCAGGCGACGCCGCCGACCAGCGTCTCGGCGATCGTGTCCGGCAACCGCTCGTCCCTTGGCAGCGTCTGCCTTGTCAGCTTGACGAAGGCCTCCAGCGCGTCCTCGTAGCGCTTCGTTGTCGCCGGTGTGGCGGAGAGCGCCTCGATCATGCACATCCGGGCCCGCATCGGCTGCTCGGCGACGAAGCCGAGAAAGGCGGCGAGCCCGGCCTCGACCCCGTTCTGCCAGTCCTCGTCATCGTCGGCGGTCGCTTCCTGGACGCGGCGAAGAACCTCGTCCCGGGCGGCGTCGAAGGCGACAAGGAAGACCTCCTCCTTGCCCTCGAAGTTGTCGTAGAGCGTTTTGCGGGCGACGCCGGCGCGCTTGACGATGTCGGAGATCTTGGTCGCCTCATATCCCTGTTCGGCGGTCAGCTCGGCAAGGGCATCCATGATGCGGCGCTGCTTGTGCTGCGCGATGAACTCGCGCGGAAGCGGGGGACGGACGGACCCGCCGGGCCGTTTTTGGGCCTGCCCCCCCTGCACCCAGCCTTTTTCCCGTGACGGCGACATTGGGCAAGGATACCCGTGGTCGCCGAATTTCCCACGCACGTCAACGACTTTTCTGGTACCCTTCGAGGGCCTGCACATTTTCTAAAAGAAACGCGTAGGTTCCTTATGGCACTAGAGAGGGTAATGCTCAGCAAGGAGAAGCTGGCAGATGCGGTCGGGGACCGCTGGTCAGACTCGGAACTCAGCGAGGCTCTGGCCCTGCTGACTCGCGCCGATGGTCGTTTCCCGGCCGGGGTGAGGACGCTGCCGGCGGATCTGGTCAAGGCGGTCCAGCGGGAGCGCCTGCTGGCGGGGATGATCGGCGCGGCGACCGAGGTCGCCCACAACACCCTCACGGTCCAGAACGTGCTCACC
>DAIRWC010000199.1:0-3682 GCA_036802505.1 Solirubrobacterales bacterium | reverse complement strand
CTGGGATCCCTTCGACGATCCGCTCGTCGACGTGTTCCCGCCCTTCGTAGGAGATCAGATCGCCACTGAGGATCTTCTTCATCGTCGTCAGGTACTGCTGCGGCAGCGGGTCGTCGAATCCCCATTCTTCGTTGATGCTCGCGACGAGCTGGGGAGTGGCGTTCTTGCCCGCCATCCTTTGGGCCGGGTCCGAGCTCGGGATCACGTTGAAGATCAGGAAGACGATCACCGAGATCGCGAACAGCACCAGCGCCATCCCGACCAGGCGACGGACGACGAAGCGCCCCATCAGACCGCGGTCCCCTCGGGCTCGGCGATGCCGGCGTGCGCCTCGAGTCGCACTTTCGATTTGGGGTCGAGCGCGTCGCGCAGCCCGTC
This sequence comes from Solirubrobacterales bacterium, assembly GCA_036802505.1. GTDB lineage: Bacteria > Actinomycetota > Thermoleophilia > Solirubrobacterales > 70-9 > VRUE01. The sequence continues at coordinate 3,304 of DAIRWC010000199.1, read as the reverse complement.
GCCGAAGACGTTGATCGAGAGGACCGTGAGCAGGATCATCGTGCCTGGGATCACGGTCAGGAGCGGCGCCGTGCTGATCAGCTCGAAGCCGCCGCCGATCATCGTCCCCCAGGAGGTGTTCGGCGGCTGCACGCCGACGCCGAGGAAGGAGAGAGTCGCCTCGAGCAGCATGTTTTGGGCGACGCCGAGGGTGAAGAAGACGATCAGCGTCGAGCCCAGGTTGGGCAGCAGCTCGCCGAACATCACCCGCAGCGGCCCGGCGCCCTGTGAGACGGCGGCCTCGACGAACTCCTTCTCGCGCAGCGAGAGCACCTCGCCGCGGATCGGCCGCGCCATGTAGGGCGTGTAGACGAAGGCGATGATCAGGATCGGGATCCAGATCGAGCTGCCGGAGAGGTGCAGCGGTCCGAGCTGGAGGCCGCCGGTCGCCAGCGAGAGCCCGAGCGCGATCGCCAGCAGGGTCACCGGGAAGGCCCAGATCACATCCATCGTCCGCGAGATCACCGCGTCGGCCCAGCCGCGGTAGTAGCCGGCGAGCAGGCCGAGGATCGTCGCCAGCAACGTGGCGATCAAGGTTGCGAGGAAGCCGATGAAGAGCGAGATGCGACCGCCGTACATCAGCCGGACCATCTCGTCGCGGCCGAGCCGGCCGTCGGCGCCGAGGAAGAACTTGCCGCCCGCGCCGAACCAGAGCGGCCCGACCGGCTTGCCTTCGCGGTCGACGACTTCGCGCTTTTCGTCGCCGACATCGACCTTCTCCAGCGTGTGCGTCGCGTTCGGCGTCGTGTGGGCGACGTCATCGGCCCACAGCGGGGCCGCCAGGACGAAGACGACGATCGCGACGAAGAGGGCGCCGAAGGCAAGCGCGACCCGGTTGCGCCGCAGCCGCCGGTAAGCCAGATACCAGGGACTGCGCCCCGACATTACTTGAACTGGAAGCTGGTCAGGTCCTGGCCGAAGGTCGGGTTGAAGACCACCTTGTCAAGGTCGATTTCGCTGTCGACGAAGGTCGAGGTGGTGTTGCTGCCGTAGGGGACCCACGGCGCCTGTTCCATGTATTCCTTGTCCATCGCCGCGTATTCGGCTTCCTGTTTGGGCCCGAGCTGTTCGCCGCTGAGCTTGGCGATCTTCGCGTTCAGCTTCGGGTCGTCCATGCGGGCGAAGTTGTAGTTGTTGGTAGGGGAGATGCTTTCGCCTGCCAGTTGCGGCTGGAAGAACGCGTTCGGGTGCGGGTAGTCGACGAACCAGTCGAACCAGCCGGTGTCGAGGTCGGGCGTCGCTTCGTTGCCGATCACCGCGACGTAGCTGTCGGCGTTGATCGTCTTCAGCTTGGCGTTGAAGCCGAGCTTGCTGAGCACGTCCTGGTAGTAGGCGCCGGCTTCGTTGTTGGGGCTTTCGTTGTCGGTCCAGACGGTGATGTTGCGATCGGAGGGGTTGGCTTCCTTGAGCAGCGCCTTTGCTTTGCCCATGTTGGCCGGGTAGAGGTCGAACGTCTCATGACCGGGCATGCCTTCGGGCAGGATCTGGTGGGAGGCGACGAGCGAGCCGGCGTAGATCCGTTCGAGCGCGGCGGGGTCGACGGCGTAGTTGACCGCTTGGCGCACCTTAGGGTCGTCGAAGGGCGCCTTCGTCGTGTTCATCCAGAAGTAGTAGAGGTTGATCTGGTGCTCGACCCGGAACTGGGTGCCCTCGAAGCGGTCCTTGACTTTGTTGTAGAGGTCGGCCGGCACGATGGTCTGCATCCAGTTCGTCTTGTTGCGTTCAATTTCGTTGACCTGGGTCGCGCCGTTGCGGACGACCTTGATGTCGACCTTGTCGACGTGACCGCTGGGAACCTCGGGGATCAGCTTGCCGTTGTTCTTCGCCCACTGCGGGTTGCGGGCGTAGGACCAGCCGCGGCCGGGTTCGGACTTGACGATCTCGTAGGGGCCGGTGGCCGGGGGCGGATTCGCGGTCTGGGGCTTGTCCGGCGTGCCGGGCGGCACCAGCGCGACGAAGAGCAGCGCGAGCTCGTTGGTGAAGGTGCCGCGCGGCTGGGTCAGCTCGATCGTGATCTTGCCCGTCTTGTCGTCGGTCTTGATCCCGGAGATGCCGCCGCTCTTGGTCTTGGCGAACTGTTCGGCGCCGACGATGCTTTCGTAGTAGGGCGAGCCGGGCGAGTTGAGCTTGAAGATCCGTTCGACCGTGCTGGCGAAATCGGAGGCTTTGACCGGAGTGCCGTCGGAGTATTTGAGCCCCTTGCGCAGGGTCAGCGTGTAGGTCTTGCCGCCGTCGGTGACCTTGGGCAGGCTCTCGGCCAGGGCCGGGACCACCTTGCTGCCAGCGGCACCGCTGGCGTGGGCGTAGGTGAGCAAGGGCAGGTACGTGTCGTACATCGCCGTCCAGCCTTCGGCGGTGTAGGAGATGCTCGGGTCGAGGTAGTCGGGGAACGAGGCGTAGCTGCCGGTCAGGGTGCCGCCTTCCTTGCCGCCGGAGCTTCCGCCGCATGACGCGAGGCTAAGAGCGATTACCACCAGTCCGACAACAGCAAGAGCTGCGCGCAGCTTCCTCACGTCACGACCTCCGTTCTGGACTGGGCAGGGCCTCTGCGGGAATTAGTTCCACCATAATCTCGTCTCCGGCGGCGTCAAAGTCCCCTGGACGTTCTTTTGCGCCGTCCAGCGGCCAATTCCTGCCCAGCACCAGGGCCGAGGCGATGACGATGACCATCACCCCGGCCCCCGCGACGAAGAATGCCGCTCGCGGGCTCCACTGGGTGGTTATCAGCCCGCCGAGCACGTAGCCGATGCCGGGCGTCGCCGAGGCGGACGATTCGAGCGTGCCGAGCACACGTGCCTGCATCGTCGGAGCGGTCAGCTCCTGCACCGCGCTGATCACCGCAACCCACTGGATGCCGTTCCCAAGCCCACCGATGGCCGAGGCCACGCAGGCGACGGCAAGCGCCGGCGCGGCCGCCATGCCGAGGTAGCCGGCGCCGATCGCGACGGTGCTGAAGAAGAGGAGGACCGGCAGCGACGCGCGACGCAGCCTCGCGAAGACGACGCTGCCGAACACCATCCCGATGCCCCAGCTGGCGAGCAGGACGCCGTACCCCGTTGCGCCGACCCCGAGCGTTTCCTTTGCGTAGATCACCTCGACGGGGACGACGACCGAGAAGAAGATCAGCGCCCCCGCCTCGGCGGCGAGCAGGCGCCGCAGGGTCGGGTTGCGCCGGATGTAGCCGAGGCCGGCGCGCACCCGTTCCCCCAGGCCCGCCTCGGCGTCCCCGTGCTCTGCGAGAAGCCGTTCGCCATCAAGCCGGGCG
>DAIRWC010000198.1:0-3702 GCA_036802505.1 Solirubrobacterales bacterium | reverse complement strand
GGCTAGGTGTCGAACCCCAACACGTCCCGAACGCGCGCCATAGGCGGGCGGTTGCCGAGCGCTGAGTGGGAGCGGCGCTCGTTGTAGTGGTCGATCCAGTGTGGCAGCGCCTCGCCCCTGGCGTCGCTTGAGGCGTATTGCAGCGCGTAGGCCCACTCCCGCATCAGCGTCTGGTGGAAGCGCTCCACCTTGCCGTTGGTGCGCGGCGTGTAGGGCCTGATCCGCAGGTGGGAGACCGCGCGGCGATCGAGCAGCTCGGCCAGCGCCTTGCTCTTGGTGTAGCTGAAGTGGTTGTCGGTCATCAGTCGCTCGACGGAGATCCCGCGCTCTTTGAACCATTCGAAGGCGCGGCGGGTGAAGGCGACCACGGTCTCGGCCCGCTCGTCGGCGTGGATCTCCGCGTAGGCCAGGCGCGAGCAGTCGTCGACGATCGAGTGCACGTACTCCCAGCCGACCCGCCGCGAGCGCTTGCGACGGTCGCCGGTCAGGGCGTGGCCGGGCTCGGTGAAGCGACCGAGCTTCTTGACGTCCATGTGCAGGAGGTTCCCGGGGCAGGGCCACTCGTAGCGGATCACCGCCGGCGGCTTTGGCCGGGGGAGGCGCGAGCAGCCGCCGCGGCGCAGGACGCGGTGCACGGTCGAGTGGGGGCGGGCGATGTCGGGCTCATCAGCCAGGCGGCGGGGGCTCCAGCCTGTCTTCTCGCGACGCTCGCAGATCTTCCTCGCCTCGGCATCGGGGACCTGGGCGGGGCTGCTCTTCGGGCATGAGGAGCGGTCGGTGAGGCAGCTCAGGTCCGCTCGCTGCTCCTCGCCGGCCTCCCGCCAGCGTGAGACCCAGGTGTGGGCTGTGGATTTCGCCACGTTCGAGGCGGCCGCGGCCGCCTCGAACGTGAGCCGCTTCTCTTCGACGAGCAGAACCATGCGATGCCTGCCCTTCGGGGTGAGCGGGGAGTTAGCGTGTTGCATTCCGGGCCTCCTTGAGGTCGTGAGCTTTGACACCCACAGCCTCTCGGCAGGCCCGGATCTACTTCATGGCGTTCGGAACGTCCCTGGGCTCGTCAGCTAGGCCGCAGCGCGTTTCTTCGCCCGCGTAACCGTGCTCTCAGCGGTGACCTTGCCGGTGCGATTCAGGACCCGAATCTCGCCACCACCTTCCTGCAGAACGATCTTGCGAGCCGCCTTCACAGCATCGGCCTTCGTCGCGCCATGGGCGGTCGCCCGACGGTGACCCTCCTTGACGATGTCCCAGCCTTTGCCGCTTGCCTTTTTTACGTATCGCGTATTCGCCATCCGGACTTTCCTTGGACCACTGCCGCGTGCGCACCTTACGTTAGCCATCGGCGGATCTCTGCCATCCGCTTCGGGTAGCACCTGGCAGCGAATAAAGCGGGGCAGCCAGGACTCGAACCTGGAATCGCCGGTTTTGGAGGCCATGCATCCGGCGCGGTTTTCGGTTGATTTGGCGCTCTAGCAAGCCAAATCCTCGGAACCCCGATTCGCTAGGGAACGTCATAGGGAACGAAATCCTGGCGAAATCTCAGCGGAGCAGCGGAAACGAGGGCAAACCGCTCATGGTGTGCTCAACCCCGAGCGGGCGAGCTGTCCGCCCACGCAGGGGCAGCGCCACTAGCGCTTCTGCGGCGGCGGCGCGGCCTTCAGCCCCAGCTCGCGCTCGGCCGCGGCGGCGAAGCCGGCCGCCAGCGGGTCACCGGCACCCAGGCCACGCAGCCGCCCCAGCAACTCGGCCAAGCTCCAGCGACGCGGACGGTGCATATGGGCGACCTGGCGATCGAGCGCGGCTCGCACGATATTCGGAGCGCGCTCCAGCAGCTCGCAGAGGAAGGCATCGGGGGCAAGGGCGCGCTTGCCGAGTGGAGCGAGCTCGGCCGCCTGGAAGTGGCGGAGATTGCTGGTGATGACGATCTCGATCTCGCCGACCACCGCGGCGGCGAGCACATGGCGGTCCTTCTCGTGATTGGGCATCTTCGCCTCGATCGCGCCGATTGCCGCTTGGTCGAGGCTCGCGCCCGGGAAGGCATCGAGCAGGGCGGCGCTGAGACGATTCCATTGGCGAGGCGTGACCACGGCAGCGGCGAGCAGGTTGTCGGCGGTCTCGGCGAGGATTCGCTCGCTCCAGAAGGGCTCGAAGCCGCCCTCGACGGCGATCCACAGGAGCAGGCTGCGCAGCGGCTCCTGGTAGAGGACCGAGGCGTCAAGGACGGCCCGCGGGCGCGACACGGCGAGAGGTCAGCCGGTCCAGCCGCCGGCCGAGTTCTCGACGGCCTCGGCGATCTCCTCCAGCCCCGCGGCACGGCGCTCGCGGCGCTGGCGGAACTCGTGCAGGTCGATGACGCGGATGCGGCGCTGGTTGCCGACCCGGCGGTAGGGGATCGCCTCGACCTCCAGCAGCTCGTTCAGGTGTGGGCGAGAGACGCCGAGCACGTCGGCGGCCACCTGCGAGGAGACCTCCTCGTCGGAGTCGAAGATGAGGAGCTTCCTACCGGGCACCTCCTGGGCCGCCAGGTAGCGGCGCAGAAGGCCGACCGGGAAGAGCGCCGCCGTCTTGCGGGACGGCTTGATCTGCACCTCGACGAAGGCGTCGTCTTCGAGGTCGGCAAGCAGGTCGAGCGCCTGGCGCTCGACCTCGCGGCCCGCCTCGGGAACGGCGGGGACGGTGGCATTGGTGAGGTTGCGAGTGGCGCGGGGCATCAACAGGAGGATAGCAGCCTACTCGCAATACTCGAAAAGGAGACACGCTCCTCGACCTGCGCTCCTTCCACGGACCACCGCGATGCTAGCCGACTGTCATACATGGTCCACGGCGTAGTCGGTGATCTCCCGGCCCGCGCTCGTGAACTCGACCGAGAACCCAATTCCGAGGGCGTGATCGAGAATGCGGATGTAGTCAGGGCTCATGGCCGGGGCACGGTAGCCGCATCCTCTCCTTCGCGCTCGACGAGGAAGGCGTCGAACAGATCGCGGGCGCGCTCCAGCTCGCCGGGCAGCATGTGGGTGTAGCGGTCCTGGGTGATGCGGGCGGCGCCGGGGGTGCGGTAGGTGGGCGTCTTGTGGCCCATGATTTCCGAGGAGACCTTGGGGCTGACCCCGGCATGGTCGAGCCAGGTGGCGGCCGTATGGCGGGAGTCCTGAAGGCCGATCGGCTCCAGCTTCGCTTCGCGCCAGCGCTTCTGCACCCGGGCCTGGAGGGTGTTGAGCGCCAGCAGGCCGCTCTGTCGGATCGCCCGCGGCGGGCAGACCCTGCCCTTCTTCGGGCGCCCCTGGGCGATCCACTCTTCGCGCAGGATCTTCCGCAGCGGCGCGACCATCGGGACGATCCGCCAGGAGCCGCCGGGCTTTCGGCCTTCCTCATCGGCGGCCAGCTCGAGGCCGTCGAGCTTGAAGTCGACCTCCGTCCAGTCGAGGATCTGGACCTCCTGGTGGCGGGCGGTGGCGTAGGCGGCGAGCGCGAAGGGGATGCAGTCGCGCAGCGCCTCGCGCGGCGAGCGCACCGTCTTCTCCTTGCGCTCGGCCGGCGTCTGCCGGTAGAGCGCCCCCAGCACGCCGCGCGCGTGCTCGCTGTCGGTGCCGATGACGACCCGGTCGGGCCGCATGAAATCCTGGATCGCCGATCCCTCGCGCAGGAATTCGGGGTTGGAGGCGATGTCGAACCGGCCGGGCGGCAGGGCGTTGCGCAGGATGCGCT
>DAIRWC010000197.1:0-3716 GCA_036802505.1 Solirubrobacterales bacterium | reverse complement strand
CCTCGGCGGCACCGGCTTCGCTGACCTTGAAGGGTTCGTCGTAGTTGTCGGGCAACCCGCGCCGCGCCAGGCGGACGCGTTTGACGTCGTGCATCCAGTTTTGCAAAACCTCGTCCAGCCGTTGCCGGGCCTGCCAGGCATGATCGTCGCCAGGCCGGCCTTCGATGGTGCTCAAGCCGCCGCCGCTCGGTCAGATCGAACCAGAAGAGCGACATCTGGTTCAGCACTCGGCCCTTGTCGGGGATCGGGGTCGGCAGGACGACGTCGTAGATCGAGATCCGGTCGGAGGCGACCATCAGCAGGTCGTCCTCCCACTCGTAGATCTCGCGCACCTTGCCCGAGGAATGGAGCTTGAGATCGGCAACCGCTGGCATTAAGCCGATGCTAACCATCGGCGCAGCGGAGCATCGATCCGCCCGTCTCTGCCATGCTTGGCCGCAGCGATGCTTCCTCCGGAACCGAAGAGTTCTCCGCTCGTGCAGACGCTGCGTTGGTCGTTCCGGCCGTTGCCCTTCATGCAGGAGTGCCGCGAAAAGTACGGCGACAGCTTCAGCGTCAAATTCGCCAGCTTCGAGCGGCCGATGGTGATGATCTCCGACCCGGCGGCGATCAAGGCCCTCTATACGGAGCGCTCGCACGGGCTGCCGCCGGGTCGCGAGGTCGTCCTCACTCCTGTCGTCGGGCCGAAGTCCGTGCTGGTGATCGAGGGCGCCGACCACCTCGCCCATCGCAAATTGATGCTGCCCGCCTTCCACGGCGAGCGGATGCGCTCCTATGAGCCGATCGTCAGTGAGATCGTCGACGCCGAGATCGACTCCTGGCCGCTCGGCGAGGAGTTCGCGATCCACCCGCACATGCAGGCGATGACGCTCGAGGTGATCCTGCGCGTCGTCTTCGGCGTCGCCGAGGGCCCTCGCCTTGAGCAGTTGCGTGTCGTTCTGACCAAGCTGCTGGAGGAAACCTCCTCGCCCTTCACGCAGCTGATCGGCCTCGCCGCGCGGCGCTTCGGCGGTCGCGGGCCCTGGGCGCGATTCGAGTCCCAGCTGAAGGCGGTCGACGAGCTGCTCTACGCGGAGATCGCCGAGCATCGCTCGCGGGACGACCTGGAGGAGCGCGACGACATGCTCTCGCTGATGATGCAGGCGCGCTTCGAGGACGGCTCGGAGATGAGCGATAGCGACCTGCGCGACCAGCTGATGACGTTGCTGCTCGCCGGCCACGAGACGACGGCGACGGCGCTCGCTTGGACCTTCGACCTGCTGCTGCGCCACCCGCCCGAGCTCGCCCGCCTGCGCGAATCGCTCGAGGCGGGTCAGGACGACTACCTGCGGGCGACGATCAGCGAGTCGCTGCGCCTGCGCCCGGTCGTCCCTCTTGCGGGCCGCCGTCTCAGCGTGGACCTCGAGGCCGATGGGCTGACCCTGCCGGCCGGCACCGACGTCACCCCGGCGATCTGGCTCGCCCACACCCGCGCCGACGTCTACCCCGAGCCCTTCGCCTTCCGCCCTGAGCGCTTCCTCGAGGAACAGCCCGATACGTACGCGTGGGTGCCTTTCGGCGGCGGCATTCGCCGCTGCCTCGGCGCCGCCTTCGCCGAGTTCGAGATGCGGATCGTCCTGCGCGAGGTGCTGACCCGCTGCGAGCTGCACAAGGCCAATTCGAGGCCGGAGAAGATCGGCCGTCGCAACATCACCCTCTCACCCAAGGACGGCACCCCGGTCGTCCTCGACGCGCGCCGGCCGGCCCGCGAGCCCGAGCTGGTTGCTGCCTAACCCTCGGCCTTCGCGGCAGCCCGCGCCGCCGGATGCTCGCCGGCCCAGCGGGCGATCGTGCCCGAGCCGGAGATGACTTCACCGTCGTCGAGGACGAGGATCGGCACCTCGTTGGTGCCGCTCAGCTTCTTGATCTCCGCCCGCTCCTCGCCGCGGCTGCCCCAGGTCCAGGGCATCAACCGGTAGCCGCCGACCGTGCGCAGCTCGTACTTGTAGCCGGCTGCGTCGAGAGCCTTGCCCGCCTTCGCGCAGGGATGCGCAAACGCCGGCCCCGTTTTCTTCTGCCCGCAGGTGTAGAGGATCATCGGCGGCGCATCCTACCTCGACCGTTGCCGTCCGAGCAGGTGCTACGCTCGTAGCACAATGGTAGAAGTTGCGACCAGAGAGCTGAGGAATGACACCGCCGGCGTCTTGCGCCGGGTCGAGGCCGGCGAGACCGTGGTGATCACCGTACGCGGGAAGCCGGTCGCGGATTTGGTGCCGCATCGATCTGAGGATGCGCCGCGCTGGCTGAGTCCGGCGGACGTGATGGAGATTCGCGCGATCGCCGATGGCGACCCGACCTGGGGAGCAGATCTGGCAAAGCTGAGGGACGAAACGACCGAGGATTTGGGGCCGATCCTGTGAGCGCAGATCGGGTCGGCGTAGGGCTGCTTGACACTTCCGTTCTAGTCGCCGCGGAGGTGGGTCGGCCCATTCGGGCGGAGGCTCTGCCCAAGAGTGCTGCCATCTCCATCGTCACCGTGGCGGAGCTGCGGGCCGGCGTACTCGCGGCCCCGGATATCGTGAGCCGCGACCGGCGGCTTATGACCCTGGAGAGGATCTCCGGCACTGCCACTCTCCCGGTCGACCACGAGGTTGCCGGCACTTGGGCGGGGATGCGCGCCTATTTGACGGCCTCTGGTCAAAGAGTCAGCGCCAACGATCTCTGGATTGCCGCGACCGCCGCCGCGCGCTCGATTCCAGTGGTTACTCAAGACCACGACTTCTACGCCCTCTCCGGCGTCAACGGACTAACCGTGGTCGAGGTCTGAGAGCGCTTCGAGCCGCTCGAAGATCGCCGGGATGTGGCCGAGGTAGGCGTCGTAGTCGAAGACCGCGTCCAGATCGAGGTCGGGAGCCGCCTCGCCGAGCAGCTCGCGGAAGTGCGTGCCCGTGTCCCACGCCCGCTGAGCGTTCTCCTGGACGACGCGGTAGGCGTCGTCGCGGCTGAGGCCCGACTCGACCAGGGCGGTCAGGGCGCGCTGGCTGAACAGGGCGCCGTGGGTCAGCTCGAGGTTCTCCTTCATCCGGTCGGCGCGGATCGTCATATCGGCCGCGACCCCGGTGGCCAGGCCCTGCATGTAGTCGAGCCCGATCGTCGCGTCGGGCAGGATCACCCGCTCGGCGCCGGAGTGGGAGATGTCGCGCTCGTGCCAGAGGGCGACGTTCTCTAGGCCGGTCTGCGCGTAGCCGCGCAGGACGCGGGCCAGGCCGGTGATCCGCTCGGTGCGGATTGGGTTGCGCTTGTGCGGCATCGCCGAGGAGCCCTTCTGGCCGGCGGCGAAAGGCTCCTCGACCTCGCGCAGCTCGGTGCGCTGCAGGTTGCGGACCTCGGTGGCGAAGCGCTCGAGGCCAGCGCCGGCGATCGCGATCCGCGAGGTCAGGACCGCGTGACGGTCGCGCGGGATGACCTGGGTGGCGACGTCCTCGCGCTGCAGTCCCAACCGCTCCATCACCCGCGCCTCGACCGCCGGCGGCACCGATGCGTAGGTGCCGACCGCGCCGGAGAGCTTGCCGAAGCGCAGCTGCTCGAAGGCGTCGGTGAGGCGGGCGAGGTTGCGGTCGGCCTCGAAGGCGAAGCCGGCGAGGCGCAGGCCGAAGGTCGTCGGCTCGGCGTGGACTCCGTGGGTGCGGCCGACGCAGAGCGTGTCGCGCTGCTCCAGCGCCCGCTCGATCAGTGCG
>DAIRWC010000196.1:0-3727 GCA_036802505.1 Solirubrobacterales bacterium | reverse complement strand
GCGGATTCTGGAGATGACCTGGGTAGCGAGGAGGGAGTGTCCTCCGAGGTCGAAGAAGTTTTCGTCGGTGGAGATTTGGTCGACTTTGAGGACTTCGGACCAGATCTGGGCGACGAGTTCTTCGGTCGAGGTGGCGGGTGCTTTGTAGGTGTGGGAGGCGCGTTCTTCGGGCTCGGGAAGCTGTTTGCGGTCGATCTTGCCGTTGGCGGTGAGGGGGAGCTTTTTGAGCTCGACGAAGGCGGCGGGGACCATGTAGTCGGGGAGACGGTCTTTGAGGGCTTGCTTCAGCGAGTCGAGGGTGACGGCTTGCTGGCGGTCGAGGACGACGTAGGCGACGATCTGGCGGTCTTCTGCAGCGGCGTCGGAGTTGGGTTTGCTGCGCGCCAGAACTACGCTCTGGCGCACGCCGGGCTGGGCAGCGAGGACGGATTCGATTTCGCCGAGCTCGACCCGGTAGCCGCGGATCTTGACCTGATCGTCGGTGCGGCCGAGGAACTCGATCAGGCCCTGGGGGAGCCAGCGGACAAGGTCGCCGGTGCGGTACATTTTCTCTTCGGAGCTAGAGGTGAAGGGGTCGGGGAGGAAACGCTCGGCGGTCTTTTCCGGCTGACCGAGGTAGCCGGCGGTGACGCCGGCTCCGGCGATGTAAAGCTCGCCGGCTACGCCTACGGGGACGAGTTCGCGATTGGCGTCGAGCACGTAGACGCGGGTGTTGGCGATGGGACGGCCGATGGGGATGGTGGCCAGCTTGGTGTGCTGCCAGTCGAAGTCGTTCAGCGGCAGCATGAGCGAGCCGACCGTGGTTTCCGTGGGGCCGTAGTGATTGATCAGGGCGCAGGGTGCTGCGGCGAGACGTGCGACCAGCGCGGGCTTGAGGGCTTCGCCGCCGGTGATCAGGTACTTATTAGGCAGCACGGCGAGGCCGTCGCCAGCACCGGCGTCGAGCAGGGCGGCCAGGTGCGAGGGCACGATCTTGAGCACGTCGATCGCGTACTGCTGCTGGTAGGCGGCCATGCGTCTGGCGTCGGTGGCGACCTCGTACGGCAACACGTGCAGGCAGCCCCCGGTGATGAGTGCGGGGTAGATGACGGTGTTGCCCAGGTCGGCGGCCAGGGTGGAGACGGTGGCGTACTGCAGGCCGGGAGTGAGGTTGAGAGCGTTGACGATGTGGCTGGCGTAGTTGACCAGATTCGAGTGGCGGACGCCTACACCCTTGGGGGTTCCGGTCGAGCCGGAGGTATAGATGACGTAGGCCAGGGCGTCTGCGGGAAGGTCGACGGCGGGGGCGGTCGCGGGTTGCTGCTGCCAGGGCTGGTCAGGGCCGTCGAGGACCAGGGTCTGGCCGGGGACGGTGGGAAGCTGATCGAGGAAGGCTGATTCGGTGAGGAGGACGCTGATCCCGGCTAACTGCTGGGCGGTGCGCGGTCTGGGCTGGTCGGCGCTGAGCGGGACGTAGGCTGCGCCGGCCTTGAGGATGGCGAGGACCGGAACCATCATCTCCGCTGACCGCGCTACGCAGAGTCCGACCAGCGCGCCGGGGGTGACTCCGGCGCTGATGAGGTGGTGGGCAAGACGATTGGCGCGGGCTTCGAGTTCGGCGTAGGTCAGGGACACTTCGCCGCTGCGCACGGCGTCCGCTCCGGGCCTGCGCCCGGCCTGCGCAGCGATCAGCGCGTGGATCGGAGCGCAGGAGACCGAGGCGACCAGGCCGCTCCAATTGGCGAGTAGCTGATGGCGGCGGGCATGGGAGATCAGGGGCAGCCGGGTTACCGTCTGGGCCGGGTTGGTCAGGGCAGCTTCGAGAAGCGTGTCGAGGGCTGCGGCAATCTCTTGGGCGGCTTCGGCTTCGATCGATGCGGGACTGTATTGCAGTTCGAGGCGCAGCTTGCCTTGCGTGAAGCTGGCGTGGAGCTTAAGGGCTGCGTCGTGGGCGGAGTCTCGCAGGCAGATTGGGGAGAATTTTGCTCCGTCGCAGTCGATGGGGGAGCCGAGGTTGAGCGACTCGTAGACGGCGAGGAAGGTTCGCTCAGGGGTGAAGTACTCCTGCATGGCAGCAGCCTCGGTGGTCTGGGCGTGGACGTCGGCGAGGAGTTGGGTGAAGGTCAAGTGGTCTTTGAGGGTGATGGTGATGGGTAGGGTCTTGGCAACGGGCCCGATCAGGTTGGCCAATTCCTCGTACTCGCGGCCTTCGGCTACTTTGCCCACGCAGACGCGTGACTGGCCGGACCAGCGGGCGAGGACTGCGGCCCAGGCGGCGAGGATGACATCGCTGGAGGCAACCTCGGGGCCGGCGGAAGCGGCTACGACGGCGGGGTCGTCTGGGACCGGGACCTCGATGCGGCAGGTCGACACGACGTGTGTGGCCGAAGGGGTGTGACCGGGGAAGGACTGTGGGTCGACGGTTTGCGCCGCCCAGAACTTCCTGCCTTCCGCGGCGGCTTCGTCGTCGCCGGCGAGGAGGTCGTTCTGCCACTGGGCGAACTGGACGTAGCGGAGGGAGTCCTCTGTGCTGACGGTCTGGCGGCTGTAATCGTTGAGGATTTCGGTGAGAAGAAGCTGCATGCTCCTGGCATCAGCTACGGCGGAGTGCGCCGTGAGGATCCAGAGGGTTCGGGCGTCGGGCGCGGCGAACAGGGCTGAGCGCAGTTGGGCGGACTCGGCGGGCAGGGGCCGCTGTGCTTCCTGGTCCATCCATTGGCGAGCGTCCGCGAAGGGCGGGACTTCGCTGCGCGTCGAGATGGGCTCGGACCCATCGAGGACGACCTGGAAGGGCATCTTCATTCCAGTCTGGCGCTGGAAGATGGTGCGCAGGGCTTCGTTACGATGTACTGCGCCGATAAGCGCTGCGCGCAGGCGTGGTTCATCGAGGGTGCCCTCGATGAGCACGGCGATCTGTGCGCGGGCTGACGGGTTTGCTGCGAAGATGTCGGTCTGCTGGGGCGAAAGAAAAAATCCTGCGCTGGATGCCATGGCTACTCCCCTGCCTGGGTCGCGGGAACGACGGTCTTGAGGCCGGCGCTCATCAACTTGTCGCGGCTGCTTTGTTTGCGTTCGAGGCGTTCGTCGCGGAGCTTCTGCTTCTGCTCTTCGCTGTGCAGGGTAAGTGCGCTGACGCGGGTTTCGGGTTCGGCCACGGCGTGGGTGAGGAGCGTCTCGTAGGTTCGCAGCAGGCCGGTGACAGAGGACTCGTTGAAGAGCTCGGAGCTGAAGACGGAGAAGATTTCGATGGAGTCGCCGCGATCCGCTGCGAACCAGGCGAGATCGAACTTGGACCGGGTGAGGGGCACATGGAAGTTGGCGATCTCAAGCGAGCCGAGTTGTTTTGCCGCTGTGGGGGCGTTCTGCATGACGAAGAGAACCTGAACGATAGGGTTGTGGCTGAGCTTGCGGTCGGGCCGGAGCTCTTCGACGATCTTATCGAAGGGCATCTCCTGATGGGCGTAGGCGGCCAGGGTTGACTCGCGGACGCGAGCGAGCAGGTCGCGGAAGCTGGGGTCGCCGGTGAAGTCGGCTTTGAGGGCGAGCAGGTTGATGAAGAAGCCGATCATGCGCTCGGTTTCAACGGTAAAGCGGTTGGCAGAGTCGGTGCCGACGACGATCTGATCCTGATTGGAGAGGCGTGAGAGCAGCGTCTGGAAGGCGGCGAGCAGCGCCATGAAGAGGGTGACGCCTTCTTTGCGGCAGAGCGTTTTGAGAGATGCGGTGAGGTCCGCGGACAGAGTATGGC
>DAIRWC010000195.1:0-3734 GCA_036802505.1 Solirubrobacterales bacterium | reverse complement strand
ACCGTATATCGCGTCGACCCCGGTGTTCCAAAGGGATGCGTTCACCGGGTCTTTGGGGCGGGGGCCAAGGTTTTCCACGATCAGCTTGCTCGGCTGCGAGCGCTCGGCGGCAACCGCGCGGCGACTCAGATCGACCAGCCGATCCTCGATCAGCGCGCGTTCGGCTCGCTCGGCGCCAGTCAATCCGGAGCGGCGGGGAGTCTCGGTCGCCACCTCGACGGTAAGACCATCGCGCTCGGCCTCGAGACGGCGCAGCTGCTTGGTGGCGAGCTGCCGGCTGGCCTCGCTCTCCATCCCTGCAAGCCGCGACTCGGCGGTGGTGATGCGCTTCTCAAGGTCGGAAAGTTGCTCCTCGGCTGGCGAGCGCTCAGATGCGGCGGCGATGCGGCGCTCCAGCTCCGCCCGTCGCCTCGCCAGGTCGAGCGGCGCCATCGCCTCAACTTGCTTTCGCGCTCCGACCTCGACCGCCGCGTACTCCCCGGCCGCCCGCTCCGCACCGACGCGGAGATCGTGGGCGGCGTCCTCCACCTCCCGCGTCCCCGGCCCGAAGTCCGCGTCAGTGAGCTCCGAGGCGGCGACTCCGTAGGCGGTGGTGGCGCCAGAGCTGCGAGAGATCGCGACGGTGAAGTCCTCACGGCTGATGCCGGAGTCGAGCAGAGCGAAGGCCGAATCGAAGGTCTTTGACTCGGTGCTGTAGGTGGTCAGCGCATAGGCGTGCTGGATCGCCGGCTCGCGCGAGGGGGTGACCTTCTCCAGATAGCGGCGGTCGAGCCGCACGCCCTCGCCCTCGGCGCCGAGCCGCTGGAGGTAGAGGTGGTGCTTTGCCTGGTCGACGCCAACGACCTCCCAGCGTTGGCGATTGGATACCTCGGGGGTGTTGATTCGGGTGACGATACGGTCGCCGACACCGAAGGACTGGCCGCCGACGACAATGGCGTCCTTCCCCACCCTTCCCTCCGCTGCGAGCACCTCGCGCGCTCGTTCGTTGAGCTCGGCGACGTCGCGGGTACGCCGCGCGATCATCACGGCGTCCTCGCCGTTGGCGTAGCGCTTGTGCCAGTCGAGCACCTGAGCGTCCATCACCTCGGGCAGGGTGTCGGCGATCACCAGGCGGTCCTGCGTGCGCAGCACGTCGAGCGCGTCCGAGCCGCGGCCTTCGTGGGCGAGTTCGACGATTTCGCGGTCCACCGGATCGCGCTGGCGACGGATCTGGGTCAGCACAACCGGCTCGATCTCGTTGGTCAGGTTCCCGTAGAGGCCACCGGGACCAACCGCGCCGATCTGATGCGGGTCGCCGATCGGCACCAGCTTGCCGTCACAGCCCTCGGCAAGATCGGCGAGCGCGGACATGTGCGGAGTCGGAGTGGTTGATGACTCGTCCAGAAGGATCACCGTCCCTCGGGGCAGGGGAGCGATATTCCGCTCGCTCAGCTCCCCGGTCTGGATCAGAAACGCGGTGACTGAGGTGGCGGGAACGCCGGCATCGGACAGCTCGCCCGAGGCGCTGCGAGCGGTGGCGACTCCGACGCCTCGAATCCCGGCCGCCGCCCATGCCTCCTGCGCCACGGCGAGCGCGGTCGTCTTGCCGGTCCCCGGCATAGCGGCGACCGCGACCACTCGCTCCCCGCCCGTGGTGAGACGGCGGACCATCTCGACCTGCTGCTCGCTCAGGTAGCGATGGCGGTCGAGGACTGCGGTGAGAGTGGCGCCGTCGACCACTGCCGCCCCTGCCTTCTCTCCCTTCCTCGCGATCTCCATGAACTGCTGCTCCATCTCCCAGAGGCGCGGCGTCGTGTAGTAGGTGGAGTCGAGTGGCCCGGCGCCGTGATGCACCTCGATCAGTCGTCGACCATCAAGCAGAGACTGGACCGCAGCCTCCAATGGTGGAGCGTCCGCGCCTTCCCGGAGCTGGTTTGCCACCGCAGACAAAAGATCGCGGCGGTCGATATGAGAGTGGTGAGCCTCCAGGTCGGCGAGAGCACAGTCGAGGTGGTGGCTGCCGATCGCCTGGGGCTCGCGGCGGCGACCGCGACTCAGCATCCGGTCAATTGAGTCAGGCGTGAGGTCGAACTCGGCGGCGCGCGAAATCCACTCCTCGCGCTGGGTGTCAGGATTGACCGCGTAGTCCTTCGCATTGCGGGTCCGATAGGCGGCGACTTCCGCAGCCGCCGGGGAGCTGGTACCCCGCTCGGCCATCGCGGCGACGATCTCCGCCCGCCGCTGGGAGAAGTGGTCGATCACCGGCCGCCCGATACCGGCGAGATCGGCATAGCCGTTGTGGACCGCCTGCCACTCGGCGCCGACCTCGCGGGTCAGCTCCGCGCGAAGCGCCGCCTGGTAGACGTGGCCCGCCGCTTTTGCCTCGCGCAGGAGCGGCGACTGGCGCCTCGGGTTGGCGAGGCTGAGCCAGCGGCCATCCGAGGCGGCGCGGGTCATGTTGGCGGTGACGAGGTGGGTGTGAAGGGCCGGATCGCCGGCGCGCGAGGAGCGGTGGCGGAAGCCCATCGAAAGGAAGCCGGACCCCGGCTCGATTGAGACGCCGCCCTTGCCCCGCTGCACGAAGCACGCGGTCCTCTCCAAGTAGCCGACCGCCTCGGCAACCGCGTGATCGTGGGCGCGAAGGACGGCGGCGCGGACCTCAGGCGAGCCGACCGCATAGAGCAAGGAGACCGACTTCGGTGCGGCGAAGCGAATGTCGTAGCCGAGGATCGGGTCGAGGTGCCGCTCGCGCCCTTCGGCGTCTACGAACTTCCGAGGCTTGGGCCGAGCGACGAGGACGTCGCCGGTGAGGGGATGCTTGCCGGCGAGAACGGCAGCGTAGGCATCGCGGTCAACCTCGCCCGTGAGGCCAAGCTCCGCCGCCAGCTCGCCCATCCACTCGCCTGGCGCCTCGCCTGGCTTCGTGTAGTAATCGTCGCCGCCTTCGGCTACGGCTTCGATCCAGTAATTGGCGTTGGCGCGGCCGATCTTCGTCACTCCCACCATCGCCCCTGTTGTCCACCGCGCGGCCCGATTGCATCGGGTGGACCCGAGGGGTTCGTAGTGTGTCGGGCTGCGGGGTTGGGACTACAGAGGCGATGGGAGGGACTGCCTTGTCGGCCTTTCAGAGTTGATCTGCTTGGCCTTCTGGCCTGGCAGAGCTTCTTCGCTGTTGGCCTTTCACTTGATCTGCTTTGACCTACTGGCTGCCTGTCTGCTCTGGATAGCGGAAGTCGGGGAAGCCAAAGGTGGCAAAGACCCTGCCGCCGTCGCAGCGGATCAGCTCAGTCACGGCCAGGTCGCGCACGGCGCGCTCGACCCAATCGTCGCCGTCGTGGCTCAGCTCGGCCGCGAGGTCGAGGACGGTCATGCCCTCTGGGAACCGGGAGGCGAGGACGGTCAGGACGAGGACCTGCGCCGTCTCGTCATCCTCGGGAACCCCGGCGGGCAGGTAGTCGCCGGCTCGGCATTTCTCATCGTTCATGGGCGGAACCTCCTTTGCTGGCCCGGCCGCGAGGCCGGGCCGATCGACGTTTCCGCCTGCGTGAAGTCAGCAGGAAGGCGAACGGTCCCCCCCCTCCCCGGCGGGGATCGGCGGCAGCGCCTTCCCGGGAGCCGGGGCAGGAGGTAAGACCGCCGTGAGGCGGCGCCCCGACGCCCGGGGAGACGTTGCCGTGCAGCCGTTCCCCAGCGGCTTCTCGGAGGCCGAGGCAGGGTGCGAAGCCGCTCGTGATCGAGCGACGCCGCATCCTCCC
>DAIRWC010000194.1:0-3735 GCA_036802505.1 Solirubrobacterales bacterium | reverse complement strand
CGGCCTGACCGCGATCCCGATCGTGCGCGGCTTCGACCTGTTGACCAGGCTGCTCACCGGCGACACCGGTCGGCGGCTCGACGACAAGGTCGGGCACTCCGGCCTGCACAGCGCCCTCGGTGACATCCTCAGCGGGGTCGGCGGTCCGATCGCCTCAGCGATCATCGCCGCCGTGGTGATCGCCGCCGTGCGGCAGATCAGCGAGACCGGCGAAGCGAGCTTCGTCGCCTCCTTCCGCGGCATGTGGCAGCGCTTCCGCCGCGTCGTCGGCGCGCAGCTGCTGGCGACGCTGGGGGTGATCGCGATGGCGATCACGATCGTCGGCCTGCCCTTCGCCGCCTGGAAGTACGTCGGCTGGCTCTTCCTGCAGCAGCAGATCCTCTTCGAGGACAAGACGGTGCGCCAGGCCTTCCGCGGCAGCTCCGATCTGGTCCGCGGGCGCTGGTGGTACACGCTGCGCGTCGCCGCGGTCTTCTGGCTGATCGGCATCGTCACCGGGCCGGTGCTCGGCTTCGCGCTGATCTTCGCCGACGTCTCGCTGATCCTGATCAACGCGATCGGCGCTCTCGTCTTCGCCCTGCTTGTCCCCTACATCGCGATCGGCCGCACCCTGCTCTATTTCGACCTGCAGGTCGAGGCGGAAGAGGCGCCGGCGAAGCGCTGGCGCGAGCGGTTGCCACGGCGCAAGCCCGGAGGCGACGCGGCGCCAGAGCCCGCGCGGTAGCTTTCGCAGGCGTGAAGCTGCTCGCCTTCAGCGACCTGCATCGCGACCTCGGCCAGGCCGCCGAGCTGGTCGAGATGTCGGCCGATGCCGACGTCGTGATCGGGGCGGGAGACTTCGCTTCGGTGCACAAGGGCCTGGACGAGACGATCGACGCCCTCGCGGCGATCGAGACGCCGACGATCCTCGTCCCCGGCAACAACGAGACCGAGGAGGCGCTGCGCGAAGCGGCGGCGAGCTGGAGCGCCGCGACCGTCCTGCACGGCGACGGCACCAGCATCGAGGGGGTCGAATTCTACGGCCTCGGCGCCGGCGTCCCCGCCACGCCCTGGGACTGGAGCTTCGACCTCGACGACGGTGAGGCGGCCGAGATGCTGGCGGCCTGCCCGCAGGGCGCGGTACTGGTGCTCCACTCGCCGCCCCAGGGCCACTGCGACTCCAACGGCAACGGCGACCACTTCGGCAGCCCCGCCCTGCTCGATGCGATCGAGGCCAAGCGGCCGCGCCTATCGGTCTGCGGCCACATCCACGAGTCCTGGGGCTGCGCGAGCCAGATCGGCGACACCCCGCTCCGCAACCTCGGCCCGAAGGGCACCTGGCTCGAGGTCTAGGATTGGATAGCAAACCAGGTGAAGTTTGCTATCTAATCGCTTGGAAATCGCTATACTTGCTCGGTGGCAAATCCTGCCAAGCGCAAGACGTCGTTCGAGATCGACACCGCCAAAGTAAGCGCGGCAAAGGAGATCTTGGGCACCAAGACGCTGACCGACACGGTCGACGCCGCACTCTCCGAGGTGGTCAAACTCCGCCAGCGGCGGCAGCTGGTCGAGTTGCTGTTCAGACCCGGCGCGCTTGCGCTGGACGAGCCGGACACCCTGGCCGACGCCTGGCGTTGAGGATCCGGCGCAGTGCCCACCTTTCTCGCCGACAAGAGCGCCCTGACTCGGCGTGATACCCGGCCCGAGGTCCGCGAGGTACTAGAGCCACTCCTCGTCGCCGGCGAGATCGCCACCTGCGGGATCGTCGACCTCGAGCTGCTCTACTGCGCTCGCGATCGCGCTACCTATCGAGCCCTGACCGAGGCGCTGCGCGGGATGCCCCGCGTGGCCGTTGACGATGCGGCCGTCAGGAGAGCACTGGCGGTGCAGGCAATGCTCGCCGAGCGCTCTCAACATCGTGCCGTGCCGCTGCCCGACCTCTTGGTCGCAGCCTGCGCCGAGCAGGCCGGGCTGACGGTCCTTCACTACGACGCCGACTTCGACCGGATCGCTCAACTCACCAAGCAAGCAACCCAGTGGGTAGTGCCGCGCGGCAGCGTCTCCTGAAGCGGGTGCTAGGGCAGCTGCGACCGGTGGGCAGCCGGGCGGTAGAGGCGCCCGTGGCCGGGCGAGTGATGGGCGTGGTGGTGTTTTTTGCGGTGGTGGTGGATCTTCACGCAGCGGACCTTGCCCTTTTTCCTCACCTTGCGCTTCCCCCTGGGGCAGCCGCGCTTTTTGTGCTTTGGCCTGACGACCGGGGCGGGCGGCGTCGACACCGGCGGACGCACCACCGGAGCCGCTTTGCGGCTGACCAGGTGAGCGTCGATTCCCGAGGCGACCCCGCCGGCCGAGACATTGATCGAATCGGCCTGGGCGAAAGTGGGCTTCGCGTTGTAGAACTGCTGGAAGTAGTCGTCTTCGATTTCCGCCGATCCGGTCCCGTCCGGTGAGAACCAGACCTTGTAGGCGCCGGGCGGCAGACCGACGATCGAATACCCACCGGTGCCGCCGGTGACGGTGCAGCCGATGACTTCCGGTTCGCTTGCCGGCAGCAGGCAGACGAAGGAGGCCTTGATCCCCGCTCCGCTTGTCGCATCGCTGACGGTGCCGGTAATCTGCCCGCCTTTTTTCATTTCGGCGCCGATGCCGCTGGTACCCGAGCCCGCGGTAACGCTCACCGGGGTGGCTTCGGAGAAGCTGGTTTTGCCGTTGTAGACCTGGAAGAGGTATTCGCTCGCTTCTTCTTCTTCGGGGAAGAAGAAGACTTCATAGATCTCGGTGGCGAGGCCGACGATTTCGTAGTCGCCGCTGGAGTCGGTCAGGGCGCAGCGGCCGGACCCGGTTTCGTCGATCGGGAAGGCACAGACCCACAGGCCGCCGATACCGGCTTTGCTGACCGCGTCGATCGCGCGGCCTTCGATCCAGCCGCCTTCTTCCAGCGCGGCATTGACGTTCGGGGTGTCGTTGCCATTGCTGACCGCGACCTGGTCCGCCTGCCCCCAGGAGGATTTCGCGTCGAAATACTGCAGAACGTAGTTGAGGGGACCGGGCCAGAATTCCACCTTGTAATTGCCGGCGGAGAGGCCCGCGATCGAGTATTCGCCCGAGGAATCCGTTTCCGCACATCCAAATTCTTCTTCGCCGGGAACTTCCGAAGCGCAGACTTCGATGCCTTCGATCGGATCGGTTCCATCGGTCACCAAGCCGGAGATCGATCCGGCCGCAAAGGCCGAAGCCGGCCCGGCCAGGACCGCAAGAGCCACGAGCGCGAGCGCCAAGACGCCCACACGGACAACTCCCCAACCCCGCTTCAAACTTAGTCGAGAACTCAAAGCGCGGGCAGTATATACGCGGAACCGCCCAAATCCGATTCGGCAGTTGGGGCCGGTTCCGCCGGAGCGCTGCCATCGCCGGCCTGCGCAGCTTCGCCTTCGTTGCCCTTCCTCGGACAGCCGGGAACGTCATCGCCTTCGGTTGAGCCTCCGGACGGAGGGGGCGGGACCGATTCAGGACGTTCGGGCGGCAGGGATTCCGGATCTTCGCCGCCGGTTCCGGCGGCGATCGGCGGCGTGGGCGGCGTTTCGCCAAGCTTGCCGACGTCTCCTTCCCCGTCCGTCGTCGTGGAAACGGGCGCGCCTTCGGTTTCGGGCTGGTTCGGCGGGGGCACGGCGACACCCGCACCATCGGAGGTCGGCGAGCCGGGACTGCGGGTGACCACCTCGACGGAGGCAGGCAGGGTGAGCGCGGCCATCCGTC
>DAIRWC010000193.1:0-3796 GCA_036802505.1 Solirubrobacterales bacterium | reverse complement strand
CCCCTCCGGGATCAGCGTCACCAGGCCGGCGGTCGCCGTCTGCGCCGCCTCGACCACGCCGGTCCCACGTATCTTGAAGGTGATCAGCAGCAGCACGGCCAGCGGCGCCATCGCCCAGGTGCAGGCGACGATCACCCGGTTGACCTCGGCCTGCAGCGGCGAAGGCGGGTGGCGGAAGGCCCTCGCCTCGCCGGCGAGCTTGCCCGCGTAGCTCTCCTCGCGCACCGCGTCGACCCGGTAGCGGCCCGAGCCGGAGCTGCAGAAGGAGCCCGAGAGCGCCCGCTCGCCGACGTCCTTGCGCACCCCGTCGGCCTCGCCGGTCAACATCGACTCGTCCAGCGTCATCCCGCGGCTGGCGATCGTCTCTCCGTCGGCGACCAGCTGGTCGCCCGGCTCGATCGCGATCACGTCCCCGGGCACGATCTCCTCCGCCAGCAGGCTGACCGCGGCGCCGTCGCGCATGACCGTGGCATGCGGCGCGACCAGCACCGCCAGCTCGTCGAGGGTCTTCTTCGCGTTCAGCTCCTGGCGGATGCCGATGTAGGAGTTGACGATCGCGATCACGCCGAAGACGGCGTCGGCGATCAGGCCGAGGGAGAGGATGAGGACGAAGAAGACGCCGATGATCGCGTTGAAGAGGGTGAAGACGTTGCCGGCGACGATGCTCGAAACCGAGCGCGAGGAGGTGTCCGGCGGGTCGCCGAGCTTGCGCAGACGCTTGGCTGCCTCGCTGCTGCTCAGCCCACGCTCGGCAGCGTCCGGCATGTCGGTGTCGGTAGCGGACATCAGGGGACATTCAATAGGGTTCCCGGCGGATGGCTTTAAAACTCGGACTCAACCTCGGCTACTGGGGCATAGGCCCCGCCGGCGACGATGCGCTCGAGGTCGTCCTGGCGGCCGAGGCGGCTGGCTTCGAGTCGGTCTGGGCGGCCGAGTCCTACGGCTCCGACGTGGTCAGCGTGCTCGCTTGGCTGGCGCCGCAGACCAGCACGATCAACCTCGGCGCCGCGATCCTGCAGGTGCCCGCGCGCCCGCCGGCCGCGGCGGCGATGGCCGGGGCGACGATCGACAAGCTCTCCGGCGGCCGCTTCCTCTTCGGCTTCGGGCCCTCGGGGCCGCAGGTCTCCGAAGGCTGGTACGGCGTCCCTTACTCCAAGCCTTGGGGACGCACCCGCGAGTACATCGAAGTCGTCCGCGAGATCGTCGCTCGCGAGGGCAAGGTCGACCATCAGGGCGAGCACTACCAGCTGCCCCTGCCGGGCGGCGAGGGCAAGCCGCTGAAGCTCAACTTCCACCCCGAGCGGGCGAATATCCCCGTCTTCGTCGGCGCGATCGGTCGCAAATCGGTCGAGATGGCGGCGGAGATCTGCGACGGCTGGATCCCGATCTTCTTCAGCGTCGATGCCTTCGAGCAGACCTGGGGAGAGCACCTCGAGGCGGGTTTCGCCAAGGGCGGTCGGCAGCGCTCCGACCTTGAGGTCTCGCCCTCGCTGCAGGTGGCGATCGACGGCGACCTGGAGGCGGCCAAGAGCGTCGTCAAGGCCGGCCTCGTCCTCTACTTCGGCGGCATGGGCAGCCGCAAGACCAACTTCTACGTCGACCTCGCCCACCGCTTCGGCTTCGGCGAGGTCGCCGACGACGTGCAGCGTCGCTTCCGGGACGGCGACCGCGACGGCGCCTTCCAGGCGATGCCCGACGAGATCGTCGAGGCCACCTCTCTGGTCGGCACCGAGGCCGAGGTCGCCGAGCGGATCGAGCGCTTCCGCGGCGCCGGCATCGACCGCCTGATCGTCTCGCCGGTGCACGTCGAGCGCGATCAGCAGCTGCACACCTTGGAGCGCCTTGCCTCGCTGGCGGGCGTGAAGACACCTTCCTAGCTGCTTGTCATAAGGTCCCCCGCCGCAGATCTTGTTGATGACGCCATGAAGATCGGAGTGCCGAAAGAGACCGCCGAGGGGGAGCGCCGGGTCGCGCTCGTCCCTGACGCTGTCAAATCGCTGCTGAAGAACGAGCACGTCGAGGTGCTCGTCGAGCGTGGCTCCGGCGACGCCGCCGGCCATCCCGACTCCCAGTACGAGGAGGCGGGGGCGGAGGTCGTCGACCCCGACGTCGCCTGGGGCGCCGACGTCGTCCTTCGCGTCGCCGCCCCCACCGCCGAGCAGATCGGCAAGCTCAGCTCCAACCAGCTTCTGATTGGCCACCTCTCGCCCTGGACCGCGGCGGAGACCAACAAGGCGCTAGCCGCGGCCGGCGTGACCAGCTTCGCGATGGAGGCGATCCCGCGCACGACGCGCGCCCAGGCGATGGACGCGCTCTCCTCGCAGGCCGCCGCCGGCGGCTACGCGGCGATGCTGATCGCCGCCCGCGAGTCGGGCCGCTTCTTCGGCATGATGACCACCGCCGCCGGCACCGTCCCGCCCGCCAAGGTGCTGGTGCTCGGCGCCGGCGTCGCCGGACTGCAGGCGGTTGCCACGGCGAAGCGGTTGGGCGCGATCGTCACCGGCTTCGACATCCGCCGCGCCGCCTGGGAGCAGATCGCCTCGCTCGGCGGTCGCCCGCTCGAACTCGACTTCATCCCCGACGCCGAAGGCGAGGGTGGCTACGCCCGGCCTCTGACCGACGAGGAGAACGCCAAGGTCGTCGAGGCGATCGGCGAGAACGCCGCCAAGCAGGACGTGATCGTCACCACTGCGGCGATTCCGGGCCGCCCGGCGCCGCTGCTGATCACCGCCGACGCGGTCCGCACGATGGAACCGGGCTCGGTGATCGTCGACCTCGCCGCCGAGAGCGGTGGCAACTGCGAGCTGACCGAGGCGGGGGAGACCGTGGTCGAGGGGGGCGTCAAGGTCGTCGGCCCGCGCAACCTGGCCAGCGAGATGCCGGTCCCGGCCTCGCAGCTCTATGCCAAGAACCTCGAGAACCTGCTCGGTCTGCTCGTCACCGAGGAGGGCACCCTCAACGTCAACTTCGAGGACGACATCGTCGCCGCCGCCTGCATCACCCACGGCGGCGAGATTCGCAACGAGAGGGCGGCCAAATGAGCCTCTTCACCGAGATCACGATCTTCGTCCTCGCCGCCTTCGTCGGCTTCGAGGTGATCTCGAAGGTGCCGACCACCCTGCACACGCCGCTGATGTCGCAGACCAACGCGATCCACGGCATCGTCATGCTCGGCGGGCTGATCGTCGTCGGCTACGCCAACGACCCGCTCGAGTACGTGATCGGCACGATCGCGATCGCCTTCGGCGCGATCAACGTCGTCGGCGGCTTCATGGTCACCGACCGGATGCTTGGGATGTTCTCCAAAAAGCCCAAGGTCAAGTCCACCTCCTCCGCTTCGCGTCCGGGGGCGGACGGGTCGAAAGAGGGATGAGGCATGCCTGATCTTCCTTCCCTCTCTTATTCGGTGCTCAAGCCAGGCGGCGACGCCGCCACCGCGCTCTACATCGTCGCCTTCTCGCTCTTCATCATCGGGGTCAAACGCGGCACCCACCCGACCTCGGCCAAGCAGGGCAACCTGATCGCCGCCGCCGGCATGGTGGTCGCGGTCATCACCACCCTGCTGCTCGACGGGATCGGCAACTGGGGCCTGATCGTGATCGGCCTCGGGGTCGGCTCCGCGGTCGGCGTGATCGCCTCGACCCGTGTGCAGATGACCGAGATGCCGCAGATGGTCGCCCTCTACAACGGCGTCGGCGGCGGTGCGGTCGCGCTGATCGCCTGGTCGGAGATCCGCCACGGGATCTCGCTCGGCGAGGAAATCCCGCTGGACACGCTGATCCCGGTGCTCTTCGCC
>DAIRWC010000192.1:0-3809 GCA_036802505.1 Solirubrobacterales bacterium | reverse complement strand
CTGGTCGACCAGGTTGCGGCGGTGGGTGAGGATGAGGACGCCGCCGGTGCGGGTGGCGTCGATGAAACCGACCGCGGCGACGGTCTTGCCCGCGCCGGTCGCGTGCTCGAACCAGAAGCGGCGGGCGGCGCCGGGGTCGTCGGCGGCCTCGGCGAGGGCCGCCTCGTCCTCGTCCTCGGCCGGCTCTTCCTCCCAGTCCTGTGGCTCCTCGTCGGGCGCCAGGTCCTCCGGCTCCTCGTCCTCCTCATCGTCATCGGCCGAGGCGCCATTGCCCTCGGCGGCGGACTCGGCGAGCTCGGCGGGAGCGGGTTCGCCGTCGTTGGCGGCCGCCGTCTGCTGCTCGGACATCAGCTCGGTCAGGGTGCCGGAGAGCGCGTCGACCTGGTGCGGGTTGAGTTCGGCGCCGTCGCGCAATTTCGGCGGCTCGTCGGCAAGCAGCCGCTCGAGGCCGAGCAGCAGCGAGAAGTCGCGCCGCCACTGGATCGAGGGCTCCTCCCGGCCCTCGTCGAGCTCCTTCAACGCGGCATCGAGGGCACGACGACGGGCGGTGCCAGGGGCAAGCGCCTCGGGGCCCTCGCCGTCGAGCAGCAGCGGCTCGCGGGCAAACGCGGCCGCCCGATCTATATCGGCGCCTGAAGGAACTGCCGCCTGCGCGGCAACTTCGCTGGTCTTGGCCATGAAGGCTTGTGCGCTTTCGTTCCCGCAGCGACGCGGTGCGTGCCGTCGGGAGACTTAGACGAGGATGCCGGGAGGTCGGCTCTTCCTTCCCCCCAGCGCACTCGAGCGGCTCGCATACGGCGAACCGGACTCACCTATTGTAAACAGGGAACCCGGATGAATGATTCCAAAGCTCGCATGTGCGCCCTCGCGCTCGCGGCGGCCACGCTGACGATCATCGGCTGCGGCTCCTCCCAGGGCGGGGACTACGGGGGGCAACACCCCGACTACGCGAAGGCGCTGGCCGGCTCGCCCGCTCCGCTCGCGGCGCTGCACCGCCAGGCCAACCAATTGCTCCCCGGTGGCAAGGACGCCTACGAAGGACGGATAGCGGCGCTGCACGGCTATCCCGCCGTGGTCAACGTCTGGGCCTCCTGGTGCGGACCCTGCCGCTTCGAGTTCCCCCACTTCCAACACGCGGCGGCCAAGTTCGGCAAGCGGGTCGCCTTCCTCGGCATCGACAGCCAGGACTCCGACGACGCGGCGAGCAGCTTCCTCGAAGAGGCGCCGGTGCCCTACCCGAGCTACACGGACCCGGACCAAGGCCTCGCCGACGCGCTGGGCGCCTCGCTCGGAAAGCCCGACACCGCCTTCTACGACCGCGACGGCAAGCTCGTCTATCTCAAGCAGGGGCCGTACAGCGACGAAGCAGAGCTGCGGGCGGACATCGAGCGCTATGCGCTCGGCGGCAACACGGAAAGCGGATAATCGGGATATGGACCTCTTCGTTGTCGTCGCGCTGATCGGGGTCGGGCTGCTGCTCGCGGAGCTGCTGCTCTCTACGGGAGGCGTGCTGGCAGCACTCGGCGCCGGCGGTCTGATCGCTGGCGGCGTCCTCGCCCTCACCGCGGATGCCGATTCCAGCGCCAGCGACTGGGCGGGCCCGGCGCTGATCACCCTCGGCGTGCTCTCGATCGCCAGCTTCTACTTCGTCACCCGCAAGGTGCTCGAGGCCCACCGCGACCAGCCGGTCCGCGGCGGGCAGGAGGAGCTGATCGGCGCCGGCGCCGAGGTCCGCACCCCACCCGATCCCGAAGGACAGGTGGCGATCGCGGGCGCGATCTGGCGGGCACGCCGGGTCGGCGACGGGGCCCCGCTGCGGCCGGGGGATAGAGTCACTGTCGAGGCGGTGGAAGGACTCACCCTCGTGGTCCGATCTGAGGAAGGAACAACCTGATGGCAGCGCTCGTGGTGTTGGCCGTAGTGGTGATCTTCGTGGCGATCGTGCTGGGCTCCTCGGTGCGGGTTCTGCGCGAGTACGAGCGCGGCGTGATCTTCCGCCTCGGCCGGCTGATCGCCCAGAAGGGCCCCGGCCTGATCCTCTTGATCCCGATGATCGACCGGATGGTCAAGGTCGACCTGCGCACCGTCACCCTCAACATCCCGCCGCAGGAGGTGATCACCCGCGACAACGTTCCCGCCAGCGTCAACGCGGTCGCCTACTTCCGCGTGGTCGACCCGCGCAAGGCGATCGTCGAGGTCGAAAACTACTTGCTCGCCACCTCGCAGATCTCCCAGACGGCACTGCGCTCGGTGCTCGGCAAGGCCGAGTTCGACCAGCTGCTTTCCGAGCGCGAGCGGCTCAACGAGGAGCTGCAGACGATCATCGACGAGTCGACCGAGCCCTGGGGCGTCAAGGTGACTGCGGTCGAGATCAAGGACGTCGAGATCCCCGAGCAGATGCAGCGGGCGATCGCCCGCCAGGCCGAGGCCGAGCGCGAGCGCCGCGCCAAGATCATCAACTCCGAAGGCGAGTACCAGGCGGCGCAGAAGCTCACCGACGCGGCCGACATCATCAGCACCAACCCGGCCTCATTGCAGTTGCGCTACCTGCAGACGCTGCTCGAAATCGGCAGCGACCAGAACACGACGGTGGTCTTCCCGCTGCCGATGGACATGCTCAAACCGTTCCTCAAGCCCCCCTCGGACTCCTGAGCGCACCGGAAATACGCATCGACCAGCTCTCCGGGCTGCGCACGATCCTTGCGCCCGGCCGGGCCGACCGCCCGCACGGGTTTGGCGGGCGGGCGGAGGACGAGAAGGGCGCCGCGGGGTGCCCGTTCTGCGAGGGCAGCGAGGGGAAGACGCCACCCGAGGTCTACGCGGTGCGACCCGACGGTGGCGAGCCCGACACGCCAGGCTGGACGAGCCGCGTGGTGCCGAATCTCTATCCCGCGCTGGGCGACGGCGAGGACGCGGACGCGGCGCCACGCAGCGGCGAAGCCGGCGCCTTTGCCAGCGCCGGCGACCCGCTCTTGGAGTCGAGGCGAGCCGGCGAGCCGGACCTCTTCGCCTCGCGCCCGGCGGTCGGCGACCACGAGGTCCTGATCAACGCCCCGGAGCACATCACCGCGATGGCGGAGCTGAGCGAGGAGCGCTTCCTCGGCGCGATCGCCACCTGGCGCGAGCGGATGCGCGCCCACGCGGATGCCGCCTACGTGCAGCTCGTCGTCAATGAGGGCGCGGGGGCGGGGGCCTCGCTGCCGCACACCCACGCCCAGCTCTACGTGCTGCCCTTCGTCCCGGCCGCGGTCGCGCGTGAGCGTGAGCGCGCCGGCGCCTACAGCGAACGCACGGCGGGCAGCGGGCTGCTCAGCGACGTCCTGGTCGAGGAGGTGCGGCGGCGAGATCGGCTGGTCGCGATCGACGACGATGCGGCGCTGATCTGTCCCTGGGCATCGCGCTCTCCCTACGAGCTGCGGGTCGTGCCGCGCCGCGAGGCGGCGCGCTTCGAGGAGGACACGGCCGGCGCCGCGATGATTCGCACCGCGATGCAGCTGCTCGCCAAGCGCTTCGACGGATCGCCGGAGCTCAACCTCTGGGTGGCCACGGCACCGCGCGGCACCGAGTACTTCCACTGGCATGTCGACATCGCCCCTCGCCTGACGATCAAGGCGGGCTTCGAGCTTGGCACCGGGGTCGACATCAACATCTACCCTCCCGAGCGCGCGGCAGCCGATCTGCGCGAGTGTCTCTGATGCCACCGAACCCCCGACCGATCCCGCGCTTCATCGCCGACTCGACCCAGGAGGGGATCCCGCACGGCCGCTTCGCCGAGCGGCTCGTCTCCGAGTTCCGCACCGCCTGCGAGC
>DAIRWC010000191.1:530-3845 GCA_036802505.1 Solirubrobacterales bacterium | reverse complement strand
CTTCGACCTCCTGAAGTCCTCGACCCGCGGCTATGCC
This sequence comes from Solirubrobacterales bacterium, assembly GCA_036802505.1. Lineage (GTDB taxonomy): Bacteria > Actinomycetota > Thermoleophilia > Solirubrobacterales > 70-9 > VRUE01. Next base: position 3,808 of record DAIRWC010000191.1, on the reverse strand, counting down.
TCGCTCGACTACGAGCCGATCGGCAACCAGGCCTCCGACCTGGTCAAGGTCGACATCCTGCTGGCCGGCGACAAGGTCGACGCGCTCTCGATCATCGTCCACCGCGAATTCTCCTACGAGCAGGGCAAGCGGCTGGTCGAGCGGCTGCGCAAGACGATCCCACGCCAGCTCTTCGACGTGCCCGTTCAGGCCGCGATCGGCTCCAACATCCTCGCCCGCGAGACCGTCAAGGCGCTGCGCAAGGACGTCACCGCGAAGCTCTACGGCGGCGACGTCACCCGTAAGAACAAGCTGCTGAAGAAGCAGAAAGCGGGCAAGAAGCGGATGAAGCAGGTCGGGCGGGTCGAGGTGCCGCAGGAGGCGTTCCTGGCGGTGCTGCAAATCGACGAGTAGATAGGTTTCCACCCTATGGCTATAAAGACCGAGGCAATTGGCAAGGAATGGTCCGCCACTACCTATGAGGTGGGCAAGGAGAAGATTGGGGAGTACGCGCGGGTTATCGGGATCGAGAACCCGGTGCACTTCGATCGCGACGCGGCCAAGGCTGCCGGCTACCGCGACGTGGTGGCGCCGCCGATGTTCTGCGTCGTCTTCAGCGCGCCGGCGCTCGGGCCGGCGATGTTCGACCCCGAGGTCGGGATGAACTTTGCCGCGATGGTTCACGGCGGCCAGGAGTTCATCTGGGGCGAGCCGGCCTGCTCGGGCGATGAGATCACGACCAGCGCCAAGTGCCTGGAGATCTTCGAGAAGGACGGCAAGGGCTTCTACAAGTTCGAGACGGTCTCGACGAACCAGGACGGCGCGGAGGTCGTGCGCGGCACCTGGACCAACATCGTGAGGGGAGTCTGAGATGGTGGAGCTGAGCCCCGGCGAGCAGATCGCCGAGCTGAAGGTCACCCCCGACAAGTACCTGCCGCACCGCTACGCGGGCGCTTCGGGCGACTTCAACCCGATCCACATCGATCCCGAGTTCGCCAAGGCTGTCGGCCTGCCGAACACGATCCTGCACGGCCTCTACATGATGGGCCTCGTCGCGCGGGCAAGTGCCGAAGGGGCTGGCGGCGGCGACCCCCGCTCGCTGAAGCGGCTCTCGGTGCAGTTCCGCGGCATGGGTGCGCCGGAGACCGAGATCGTCGTCACTGGCACCGTCAAGTCGGTCGAGGACGGCCGGGCCGTGATCGACGTCGTGGCTGCGCAGGGCGAGAATCAGACGATTCGGAATGCCGAGGCGGAAGTAGAGCTGTAGGGGCTTAGGAGGGCGGCGGGGTGTCCCTCTCGCTTGCTGGGTTTTTCGCCAGTAGCGCTGAGGGCCATCCGAGATTGTGGTTGGGGCGAAAAAGAGGACGCCGCTGCGCGAGAGGGACACCCCGCCGCCCTCTTTAGACTCCATTGGCGATGCTCTCCCAGCGACAAGAGTTGATCCTGCGGCTCGCCGTCGATTCCTATCTTGCTTCCGGCAAACCTGTGCCTTCGAAGGCGATTGCGGAGAGCCGGGAGATTGAGTGGGGCCCGTCGACTGTGCGGGCCGAGTTGGCGGGGCTTGAGGCGGCTGGGTATCTGAACCATCCGCATACTTCGGCGGGGCGGGTTCCTACTGAGGTCGGGTACCGCTACTACGTCGACCGGCTGATCGAGTCTGGCGTGCCGAAGGCCGACCCCGGGGTCGAGCTGGAGCTCTCGCGGCTGCGCCGGGAGGTCGACGAGGCGATGCGCGAGACGACCGCCGCGCTCGCCCAGATGACCGACCTGATGGCGCTCGCCACGGGGCCGGCGCCGGCCACGGCGACGATCCACCGGGTCGAGGTGCTGCGCCTGCAGCCGACCAAGGTGATGGCGATCGCGATCGCCTCGACGGGGGCGATCGCCAAGCGCGTCTTCGACTTCGACCGGTCGGTCGATCCGGGCCTGGTCGAGTGGGCCTCCAGCTACCTCAACGAGTCCCTGGCCGGGATGGGGGTCGGTGCGCGGATGATCGCCAACCGCCTTGCCGACCCCAACCTGGGGCCCGTCGAGTCGCGCTTCCTCGCCACCCTGGGCCCGGCCTTCACCGGCCTTGAGCAGGAAACGGGCGACAGCCTCTACATGGAGGGCGCCTCGCGGCTCCTCTCCGACGACCACCGTGGCGACCTGCCCCGTGCCGACCGGCTGATGACGGCGCTGGAGCGCCGCGCCGGCGTGCTCGGGATGCTGCGCTCGGCCCTGGATGAGCGCTCGGTCTTCCTCTGGATCGGCGGCGAGAACCCGCAGCCGGAGCTGCGCTCGGTCAGCGTTGTCGGCGCCAACTACGGCCTCGCTCACCGAAATCTCGGCTCGGTCGGCGTCGTCGGCCCGCTGCGGATGGACTACGCGACTGCGATCGTCTCGGTGCGCGGCGCGGCGCGGGAGCTGTCGCGCTACTGCGAGTCGGTCTACGGCTGATGCCCGGCGACTACTACGAGATCCTCGGCGTCGGCAGCGACGCCAACAAAGCCGAGGTGAAGACCGCCTTCCGCCGCCTCGCGCGCGAACTGCACCCGGACGTCAACGACCACGACCCGGAGGCGGAGGAGAAGTTCAAGGCGGCCGCGGAAGCCTACGAGGTGCTCTCCGACCCCGAGCGACGGCGCGCCTACGATGCCTACGGCCATGAGGGTCTGCGCGGCGCCGGCGCCGCGCCGGGTGGCTTCGGCTCGGTCGAGGACATCTTCCAGGCCTTCTTCAACGGCAACTTCGGCTTCGAGGTGCGGCGCGGGCCGATGCGCGGCCAGGATCTGATCCACCAAGTCGAGATCTCGGCGATCGACGCGATGCTGGGGATCAAGATCAAGATCCCGAGCCATGAGGGCGAGCGCGAGATCGAGCTCGCCGCCGGCATCCAGCCCGGCAGTCAGTTCGCCCTGCGCGGGCACGGCATGCCGGGCGCCAACGGCGGCCCGTCGGGCGACATGGTGATCGCGGTGCAGGTGATCGTCCCGGAGCAGCTCTCGGAGGAGCAGCGCGAGATGGCGGAGAAGCTGGGCGAGACGATGGAGCCTCGCAACCTGCGCTCGCGGCATGGCGACGAGGGAAGCTTCTTCTCGCGCGTACGCAGAGCCTTCGGTTGATCCGACTGGCGGTCCGCTGCGTTCCCGAGCTGGCCGAGCAGGTCTTGGCCGAGCTGACCGTCCTGGCACCGAACGGGGTGGAGGAGGAGCGTGGGCCGGGCTACGTCGAGTACGCGATCTACGGTGGCGAGGGCGAGCTGCCCGAGTTGGGCGAGATCGAGGTCGCGGCGGGCGACGGCCTGGTAGAGCTGGTCG
>DAIRWC010000191.1:0-520 GCA_036802505.1 Solirubrobacterales bacterium | reverse complement strand
GTTCCCGACGACTGGGCGGATCGCTGGCAGGACTTCCACAAGCCGCTGCTGATCGGCGAGCGGCTCTGGCTGCGCCCCTCCTGGGAGCAGCCGCGAGAGGGCGCGATCGACCTCGTCGTCGACCCCGGCCGTGCCTTCGGCACGGGAGCCCACCCAACCACCCGCCTCTGCCTCGAACTGCTGCTCGAGTTGGAGCAGGCTGGGGAAGCCCAGGGCCCCCTGACCGATCTCGGCACCGGCTCAGGCGTCCTCGCGATAGCCGCCGCCAAGCTCGGCTGGGACCCCGTTTCAGCTTTCGACCATGAGCAAGCTTCGATCGAAGCAGCTGCGACCAACGCAGAGGCCAACGAAGTCTCGATCGTGCTGGAGAAGCTCAACCTACGCGAGAGCCTTCCCGGCCTCGCACCGACCGTAGTAGCCAACCTGACCGCGCCGGTCCTCAAAGCTGTCGCCAGTCAGATCCGGGAAGGCTTGGGGGGGAGTCGGGGGAGGACTCGGCGGAGCAACAGCATGGAGACTC
>DAIRWC010000190.1:0-3854 GCA_036802505.1 Solirubrobacterales bacterium | reverse complement strand
ACGAGCCGGTCTCCGCCCTCGACGTCTCGATCCGCGCCCAGATCCTCACCCTGCTCGCCGACCTCCAGGAGGAGCTCGGGTTGACCTACGTCTTCGTCGCCCACGACATCGGCGTCGTCCGCCACGTCTCCGACCGGATCGCCGTCATGCACGACGGCAAGATCGTCGAGCAAGGGCCCGCCGACGAGGTTTGCGAGCGACCCAGCGACGCCTATACGAAGACCCTGCTCGCGGCGGTGCCCGTCCCCGACCCGCGCGAGAGCCGCGCGCGTCGGGCAGACTTCAGAGCGTGAAGCTCCCGCTCTCGCCGCCGATCAAGCCGCAGTTGGCGCTGACCCGCAAAGAGCTGCCGCTGGGCGAGGAGTGGGCATACGAGCAGAAGCTCGACGGCTTCCGCGCGATCGTCTTCGTCGACGGCGAGGACGCCTACATCCAGTCGCGCGGCGGCAAAGACCTGACGCGTTACTTCCCCGAGCTGAGCTTCGCCCCCGGCCGCTACGTGCTCGACGGCGAGCTGGTCATCCGCGACGCCGAGGGCAACCTCGAATTCGACGCCCTGCAGCAGCGCATCCACCCAGCCGAGTCGCGGATCAAGCTGCTCTCGAAAGAGATCCCGGCCGGCTACGTCGCCTTCGACCTGCTCGCCGAGGGGGACGAGGCGCTGCTCGACACCCCGTTCGGCGAGCGCCGCGCCCGGCTGGAGACGCTGGCGGATGAGATCGGCGCGGAGCCCTCCAACCTGAGTCCAGAGCCAAAGCAGGCCGAGCAGTGGCTGCGTACCACCGAGGGAGTGATGGCCAAGCAGCTCGATGCTCTCTACATACCTGGCAAGCGCAAGGGGATGGCCAAGGTGAAGCGCGAGCGCGAGATCGACTGCGTGGTCATGGGCTGGAGGCCGGGCAAAGAGGAGGGCACCGTTGGCTCGCTCATCCTCGGTCTCTACGACGGCGACGAGCTCCGCTCGGTCGGCCACATCTCCGGCTTCAGCATGGAGGCCAAACGCAGCATGCGGACCTTGCTGGCACCGCTTGAGACTGGCAAGAGCGGAACGGCCGAGCCCAGTCGCTGGACCGGCGGCCGCGATCTGGAGTGGGTCGCCTTACGTCCCGAGCTGGTCATCGAAGTGGGCTACGACCACGCGGCCACCGGACGCATTCGCCACGGCGCTCGCTTCCGCCGCTTCCGCACTGACAAAGACCCCCGCGAGTGCACCTTTGACCTTTTGGACGAGGGAGCGACCTAGAAAAGCGAGCGCTGGGGATGAGCGGGGTGTCTCCCGCCCGGACTCGCGGGCTTCGCCCGCTCTGAGTATCCGCCGGTTCGAGGGACACCCGATCCCTCTTACCCGAGCCAGCCGGCTTTTTTGCGCATCGCCGTGATGCGGCGGAACTCGGCTATGTCCTCGCGGAGAGCTGCGGGAGCTGGGGCGGGTAGGAAGCGGGCGGGGAGTGGGGACTCGATTGCTCCCTCCTCCCCCTTGCTGACCTTGTAGGCGCGAGCGCCTCTTTGGGCGGTTACCGCCGAAGGAGGGCCGGTGCCCTCCCAGATCAGACCGGCATAGTCGTCGAGGCCGTAGCCGCCTGGCATGCCATTGGAGACCGCGTCGAGGTAGGCGGTGCGGCGGTCGGGTTCGTTGTTGTAGTGGACGCAGAGGCTGCCCGGCAGGAGGCCGAGGCCGGCGCCCGGGAGGGGCTTGCCGGAGGACTTGGTGATGCCGGCCTCAAACCAGCACATCGCACCGGCGCTCTGCCCGGCGAGGACGACTCCCTCCCGCCAGGCGAGGCTGAGGATCGCGCTCAGTTCGTGCGCCTCCCAGACCGCGAGCAGGTTGAGCAGGCTGCCGCCGCCGACGTAGATCAGGTCCTGTTCGAGGATGTGATCGCGCAGCTCCATTGGGCGACTGCCGAGGCGGAACAGGGAGAGGTCGGAGACGTCGCAGGGTCGCTCGCCGAAAGCCGAGTAGAAGCGGCCGATCTGCTCGGAGGTATCGCCGCTGGCGGTCGGCAGGATGCAGATCCGTGGCCGCCCACCCGCCCGCGTGGTCGCCAGGCGCAGCATCAGCTCCCAGACGGCGCGGTCGGGAGGGCGCGAGGTGAAGTCGTGGCCACCGAGGGCGAGGACGCGGCCGATCATGCTGCCACTGCAGTCGACATCGCCTCCGGCAGCGGGGTCAGTGGAACCGGGCCCGGGTTGCCGAGGTAGGCGGTGGCGATCCTCATCTCCACCACGCGCTCGCCGACGGTGTCGAGCCGGTAGCCGCGCGCCTCGGGGCGCGAGGCGACGACGCGGTGCAGCTCGGTGCCGACGAAGTGGAGCGCAGCTCCGTCCTCGGCGGCATAGCCGGAGCGCATGCCAGAGCGGAGGAAGTCGTGGTAGGCGTTGCGACGACCGGAGTCGCGCTCGTAGTGGACGCAGTTGCTGAACGGCAACAGCCCCAGGCCCTCGACCTGCCGCGGCGCCCCGTGGAAGCCGGTCACCGCGTCGGCGAACCAGCAGAGCGAGCCGGCCGAGAGGCCGCAGAGGACGACGCCGCGCTCCCAGGCTTCGCGCAGGATCGAGTCGATCCCGTGCGCCCGCCAGACGCCGAGCAGGCTGACGACGCTGCCACCGCCAACGTAGATCAGGTCCTGTCCGAGCAGGTGCTCGCGGAGATCGTCGGGCCCCTGCTCGCGGCGGAAGAGCGAGATGTGGCTGGCCTCGCAGCGATCGGCGGGGAAGGCTCGGTAGAAGCGGACGATGTAGTGATCGGCGTCGCCGCTGGCCGAGGGGAGGAAGCAGACCCTCGGCCGCTCCGACCCGCTCAGGTCGAGGACGTAGTCGTCGAGCAGCGGGTTGCCCGACTCCATCGAGAACCCACCCCCACCGAAGGCGACGATCTGACGGAGCGTCTTCTGCATGCTCAAATGGTCGCGACAGCACGGCCAAAGGTCGTTGTACAGCGGTCCGAAGTTTTCGGTAGCGCTCTCACCCGGATGTACAGTGGGTCCAAGCCAGATTCCGGTTCCGTTCCCAGGCGGAGACGACTTGTCGATCTGGTACTGACTCGTCTACAAAGCAACGCCCAGAGTGTACAATCGCGTTTATCATGAACCTGAGCGGGTTGATCGAGAAGGAACGCCTCCCCGCGGGCCGTGAGGACCTAGCCGAGCCGCTCGTCGCCCACTCTCAGCAGGAACGGATCCTCGTCGCGATGGCCGACAGCTGCGCGACGAAGGGCTACAGCGCGACCACGATCGCCGACATCTGCGAGCCGGGGGGCGTCTCCCGCGCCACCTTCTACGAGCTGTTCAAGGACAAGGAGGACTGCTTCCACGCCGCGATGGAGGTCGCCCTCGCCGATGCGATGGGCCGCATCGTCTCGGTCTACTCGCCCGACAAACCGTGGGTGACGATGGTCCGCGACACCGCCGCCGAGTTCCTCGATCTGCTCGCCAGCCGCCCCGCCTTCGCCCGTATGGCGCTAGTTGAGGCGCCGGCCTCCGGCGATCGCGCCTTCGAGCTCTACGCCTCCGGCAAGAAAGTGCTTCAGTCGCTGCTCGATCGCGGCCGCGACCATCCGATCGAGGAGGAAGCGGTCCCCGCCAGCGCCGGGCGGGCGGCGCTCTCCGGCGCCGAGTCGCTGATCGTCGGCCAGATCCTCGCCGGCAACGCCGAGCGGCTGCGCGAGCTGCTGCCGGACATCGTCTACATCACGACCGTCCCTTACCTCGGCCAGGAGGAGGCGCTGCGCCAGTCGCGCCGGGCTGAGAAGAGCCTAGAGGCCTGACGTGGGTCGGGCGTGTACACGGGGGCGTTGCAGGCCAAGCTGGGCGCCGCACGCGGGCGAAGCGGGCAGTGGTTACTACCCGCAAGAC
>DAIRWC010000189.1:0-3917 GCA_036802505.1 Solirubrobacterales bacterium | reverse complement strand
TCATTTTACGGCCCACGTTACGAGGCAGGGCACTAGGCGAATGCGCACGATCGAGCGCCGGATCGGTCTCCTCTTCGCCGGCTTTCTGCTCTGTTTCCTGGCGATCGCCGGGCGTGCCTTTTGGCTGCAGGGCGTGCAGGGCGCCAAGCTCGCGTCCGAGGCGGCCTATCAGCAGACCGACGTCGTCACCGTCCCCGGCCTGCGCGGCAGCGTGCTCGATCGCTTCGGCAACCCGCTCGTCGTCTCCGAAGACGCGAAAACGATCTACGCGACGCCGTACCAGGTCAAAAAGCCGCGCCAGACGGCGGAAAAGCTGGCTTCGATCCTCGGCCTCGAAGAGAGCGAAGTGCTGAAGAGCTTGAGCGAAGAATCGGGTTTCTCCTATGTGGCGCGCAAGGTGGAGGTGCCCAAAGCCGCGCGAGTCGAAAGGCTCGAACTGCCGGGGATCGGCGAGCTTCCGGACAGCCGGCGCACCTACCCGCAGGGCGAATTGGCGGCGCAGTCGATCGGCGCTGTCGGCGAGGAAAACCAGGGTCTGACCGGCCTCGAGGTGGGCGAGGAATCGGTCCTGCACGGCACCGACGGCGAACGGCGGATCGTCAACGACGCGCTGGGAGAACCGATCCGGCTGGAAACGGTGAAGGAAGCCAGCGACGGCGAAAACCTGCAGCTGACGCTCGATCCGGCGATCCAGAAGGAGACCGAGCAGGCGCTGGCCGAAGTCGGCGAAGCCTACGCGCCGAAAGGCGCCACGGCGATCGTGATGAACCCGCGCAACTCGCAGGTGCTGGCGATGGCCAACTGGCCGCCGGTAGACCCAAGCGACCTCGAAAACGCGAGCCCCGAAGACCTGCTCGAACGGGCGACCGGCTTCAACTACGAGCCCGGCTCGACCTTCAAGGCGTTCACCGTCTCGTCCGCACTGGAGGAAGGCGTGGTCACGCCGACCAGTACCTTCACGATCCCGCCCTCGCTGCAGGTCGCCGACCGCACGATCAAAGACGCCGAGGAACACGGCACCGAGAACCTCAGCGTCGCCGAAATCCTCGCCAAATCGTCGAACATCGGCGCGGTGGAGATCGGCGAGCAGCTGGGCGCCACGCGCTTCAGCAAGTGGATCGATCGCTTCGGCTTCGGTCGGCAGACCGGCATCCAGTTCCCCGGCGAGGAAATCGGGCTCGTTCCGAAGCTCGACGAATACTCCGGCTCGACGATCGGCAACCTGCCGATGGGGCAGGGCCTCTCGGTGACGCCGATGCAGATGATCGCCGGCTACGCCGCGATCGCCAACGGCGGCATGTTGCGCCCGCCGCAGCTGATCGAGAAGATCGGCGACGAACCGGTCGAAGAGCCGCGCGGGCACCGGGTGATCTCGCCGGTCGTTGCCGAACAGGTTCGGACGATGCTCGAAGGCGTGCTCGCGCCGGGCGGTACGGCGTCCGAGGTCAGCGTCCCCGGCTACACCCTGGCCGGCAAGACCGGCACCGCGCAGGTCGCCGAACACGGGACCTATTCGAAAACGAAGTTCATCGCTTCCTTCATCGGCTTCGCGCCGGCAACGGATCCGCGCCTGCTGGTCGCGGTAGTCGTCGATCAACCGCAGGGCGAAATCTACGGTGGGTCGGTGGCGGCGCCGGCCTTCGGCAAAATCGCGGCGTTCGCTCTTCCTTATCTCGGGGTGCCGCAGGAATAGAGAGGGCGGGGAGCCGGGTGTCCCTCTCGCTTGCTGGGTTTTTCGCCTCTGAGTCTTTCTTCTTGCTGAGTTGGCCGTGCGAAAAACAGGACGCCGCTGCGCGAGAGGGACACCCGGCTCCCCGCCTACAATCGCCGCCGTGAGATTGGATGAGCTCGCTGGCGTAGCTGGGTCGGCCCGGATTGTTGGCAACGGGTCCGTTGAGGTTGGGGAGCTGGCTTATGACAGTCGCAGGGTGGGGGCTGGGACGCTTTTCTTTTGCGTGCCCGGGGAGAAGGTCGATGGGCATGAGTTTGCTGCCGGGGCTGTTGAGGCCGGGGCTGTGGGGCTGGTGGTTGAGCGGGAGCTGGACGTGGATGTGGCGCAGGTTGTCGTTCCCGATGCTCGGGCCGCCATGGCGCCGCTTGCTGCTCGCTTCTTTGGGGATCCGACCTCGGAGTTGAAGGTGGCTGGGATCACTGGCACCAATGGGAAGACGACCACTGCCTTTCTGCTGCGCGAGATCCTGGAGTTCGCCGGGGTGCGGTGCGGGCTACTGGGGACCGTCAAGCAGGTGGTTGGGGGGGTGGACGAGGAGGTCGAGCGGACCACGCCTGAGGCGATCGATCTTCAGCGGACCTTTCGGCGCATGCTTGACGGCGGCGACCGGGCTTGTGCGATGGAGGTCTCCTCTCACGCGCTGGCTCTGCACCGGGCTGACGCGGTTCGTTTCGATGTTGCCGTCTTCACCAATCTCACCCAGGACCACCTCGACTTCCACGCCGACATGGAGGACTACTTTCGCTCCAAGCGGCTGCTGTTCGAGATGGGGTCCGGGGTGGCGATCGTCAACGTCGACGACCCCTATGGAAGGCGACTCGCGGGGGAATTCGAGTGCGTGACGTTTTCGGCCGAGGGGGGCGATGCCGACCTCGTTGCAGGTGATGTCGGCATCACCCCCGTCGGTGCGGAGTTCAGCGTGGGAGGTGTCGCGGTACGAACGCTTTTGCCTGGCGATTTCAATGTCTCCAATGCGCTGGCTGCGTTTGCCGCGGCCACGGCGATGGGCGTCGAGTCGGAGATCGCTGCGGCCGGGCTGGCCCAGGCGGCGCCCCCGCCCGGTCGCTTCGAGCCGATTGACGAGGGGCAGCCCTTCTCGGTCCTGGTTGACTACGCGCACACGCCCGACTCGCTGGAGAACGTCCTGCGGGCGGCGCGGCGCTTGGGCGAGGGGCGGGTGATCTCGGTCTTCGGCGCCGGCGGCGACCGCGACCGGGGCAAGCGGCCGCAGATGGGGCGCGCGGGTGCCGAGCTGTCCGATCTGGCGATCGTCACCTCTGACAACCCGCGCTCCGAGGACCCGGAGGCGATCGTCGCCGAGGTGATCGCGGGCATCGGGGATCGCGACGGGGTCGCGGTCGAGGTCGACCGCCACGCCGCGATCGCTCTGGCCCTCTCCCGGGCCGAGCCCGGCGACACCGTCGTCATCGCCGGCAAGGGCCACGAGCAGGGACAGGAGTTCGAGGACGGCCGCAAGCTGCCGTTCGACGACCGCGACGTGGCACGCGAGGAGCTGCGTCGCCTGTGAACCTGACTGCGGAGCAGCTTGCCGATGCGATGGGCGCGGAGATCGTCGCCCGCGGTGCGGCGGCCTCTCCCCGGCGCGGCATCATCGACTCCAGCCAGGCAGAGGCCGGGGACCTCTTCTTCGGCCTGCGCGGCGAGCGGGTCGACGGCGGCGAGTTCGCCTCAGCCGCGCTCGAAGCCGGCGCCTGGGGTGCTGTCGTCAGCTCTGCCACCTACCGGTCGAGTTTTGGTTCGGATAGCGACTCAAACCTCGACCGCGCTCCCGGCTGGGTCTTCGCCGTCGAGGATCCGCTCGCCGCCCTGCAGGCGCTTGCGCGGGCTTGGCGTCGCGAGCTGGCCGCCACCGTGGTCGGCGTCACCGGCTCGGTCGGCAAGACCTCGGTCAAGGACATCGCCCGGGCGCTGCTGCCCGGTCGCGTCCACGCCAACCGCGAGAACCTCAACACCGAGATCGGCCTGCCGCTGACCCTGCTCGAAGCGCCGGCCGACACCGAGCTGTTGGTCCTGGAGATGGCGATGCGCGGGCCGGGTCAGATCGCCGAGCTGGCGGCGATCGCGGAGCCGCGGATCGGCGTGATCACCAATGTCGGGCCGGTCCACGTCGAGCTGCTCGGCTCGGTCGAGGCGGTGGCCGCGGCGAAGGCCGAGATCCTCAATG
>DAIRWC010000188.1:0-3925 GCA_036802505.1 Solirubrobacterales bacterium | reverse complement strand
GCGCGCGAGACATCCTCGTGCATCTTGCTCAGCTCGCGGCAGACCGCGGCCGGGCGATCGGGAGCGATCGCCGCCAGCGCGGCAAGCGAGTCGCCAACCCGGCGCGGCGACTCGAAGGCGACGACCGTCTCGGTCGAGCGCAGCACCCGCTCCATCTCACCGGAGCGCTTCGGCAGGAAGCCCTCGAAGCGCCAGCGATCGGTGGGCAGGCCGGAGGCGACCAGGGCGACCGGCACCACCGAGGGGCCGGGCAACACGGTCACCTCGAGGTTACGTTCGATGCAGCGGCGTATCAGGCGGAAGCCGGGGTCGGAGATCGCCGGCATTCCGGCGTCGGAGACGAGGGCGACGACCTCGCCGCGTTCGATCCGCTGCGCCAGCTCTATCGCGCGCGGCGCTTCGTTGCCCTCGTGGATCGAGATCAGCCGCGGGGCCGGCCGGATGCCGAGCTTGTCGAGCAGGCCGCCCGTGCGGCGGGTGTCCTCGCAGGCGATGTAGTCGGCGCTGACCAGCGCGTTGCGGACGCGGATCGTGATGTCGTCGAGATTGCCGATCGGGGTCGGGCAGACGATCAGCGATCCCGGCATCAGCCTTCCTGCTCCGCTTCCAGTTCGATCCGCGCCATCGCGGCGGCGCCGATCATTCCCGCGTCTTCGCCCAGCTCGGCGGCGACGACGGGCGTGCGGTTCATCGGCCGCAGCGCTCGCGCTTCGAGCTCGCGGCGGGCGGGCGCGAGCAGCAGCTCGCCGGCGGCGATCACGCCGCCGCCGATCACGATCACTTCGGGCTCGAAGATGTTGGCGAAGCCGGCGAGGGCGACGCCGAGGCGGCTGCCGATCAGGTCGAAGACGCCGATCGCCGTCTCGTCGCCTTCCTGGGCGGCGACGGTGACCGCCTTGCCGTCGATCTCGTCGCCCTCGGCGAGCAGCTTGCCGAGCGCGGAGTCGGGGTTGCTTTCCGCGGCGGCGCGGCCTTCGCGGCCCAGCGCGGTACCGGAGGCAAGGGTCTCGACGCAGCCGTGGCCGGGGCAGTTGCCCTGGCAGGCCGGCCCGTCCAGCTGTATCGCCACGTGGCCGAGCTCGGCACCGGCGCCGGTCGAGCCGCGGTAGATCTCGCCGCCGAGGATGAGCCCGCCGCCGATCCCGGTGCCGATCGTCAGCATCACCGCGTTGCGGGCGCCGCGCGCCGCGCCGAAGAGATGCTCGGCGAGGGCGGCGACATTGGCGTCGTTGTCGACGAAGGTGGGCAGGCCGGTCCGCTCCACCACGAGGTCGCGGATCGGCAGGTTCTCGATCGGCAGGTTGACCGCCGCCACCGCGAGGCCCTTCTCGTGGTCGATCGTCGCCGGGATGCCCATCCCGACCGCCTTGATCCCAGATCGCTGCGACTGCGCCGCGGAAATCTCGCGCACAAGCAGCTCGACGAGCTCCCCCTCGCCCTCGCCGGCGGAGCGCTCGCGACTCTCCCAGACGGTCTTCGAGTCGCCGTCGAGGACGCCGAGCAGCATCTTCGTGCCGCCCAAATCGACCCCTATCGCTTCGGGCTGGCTCATCTCTTTTCGGGACTCATAGTGCGGGCGACCGCGGTCATCGGCATGATTCCGGAGTCTTTCATGGCAAACGACGGCGAGCAGCGGCCCCCCGAGCCGCCCGATTACAAGGTCTACCGCGCCCGCCGGGGGTTCTTCTCGCGCTTCCGCAAGCCCGACCTCTCGGGCCTGCGCGAGCGCGACTGGCGGGCGCCGAAAATGCCGAAGCCGCCCGACCGGCCCGGGCGCGAGCGCGGCCCGCGGACGCCCCGACCCGGCCTGCGACGAGCGCTGAAATGGGTCGGCCTGGCGGCGCTGGGCTGGATCCTGCTCAGCTTCCTCGCCTTCGCGGTCTCCGCCCAGCTGCAGGCCTTCAAGCTCTCCGGCGAAGCCAAGTCCGCGCTGCACGGCAATCCCTTCCTGCTGCCCAGCGCCCAGACGATCCTCGTCCTCGGCACCGACGCCCGCCCGCCCGACACCAAGGAGCCCGGCGCCCCTCACTCGCAGAAGTGCTTCGAACAGCAGTCGCACGGCGACACCCCCCACGACGGCTGCGAAGCCGGCGAATACCGGGCCGACACGCTGATGCTGATCCGGGCCGGCGGCGGGGCCTTCCGCAAACTCTCGATCCCACGGGACAGCTACGCCGAAATCCCCGGTCAGAGCCCGCAGAAGATCAACGCCGCGTTCGCCTTCGGTGGGGCGAAGGCGCAGATCGAAGCGGTCGAAGACTTCCTCGGGATCGAAGTCGACCATGTCGCGATCGTCGACTTCACCGGCTTCGAAGACCTGATCGACGCGGTCGGCGGGGTCAAGGTCGACGTCCCGCACAAGCTCTGCGCCGACATCTCCGGCGGTGCCGGCGGCGGTCAGGGGGGCTTCACGCTGCGACTCGGTAAGGGCGAGAACACCCTCGATGGCGAAAAGGCGCTGATCTACTCGCGCGTCCGCGAGCCCAGCGAATGCCCCGGCCCAGGCAAGAGCGCCTACACGCTCGGCTACGAAGACATCCAGCGCGAGAAGGCCCAGCAGGCGGTGATCGCCGGCATCAAGGACCGCCTAACCGACCCGCTCCGCGTCCCCTACAACTTCATCCACGGCCCGATCATCGGTTGGGACGCTCCGAAGGCGTTCGTCAGCGACATGGGCTTCTTCACGATGCCCCAGCTGATCCTCTCGGCGGCGATCGGAGGCGAAAGCGCCGCCGACGTGCTCTGCAGCGGCGCCAACTCCGGCTGCGAACCGGGTCCGGGCGGCTCGATTGAAGTGCCGGACTCAGAGCGCCGCCGGGCGGTCAAGAGGCTACTGGGCTGAGAGCCAACTTCTGTCGCCTTGATGACCCCATAGGGTCCAAAAGGCGACAGATCGTGAGTCAGTCCGTGGTTGCGGTGGCCTTCTTCGAGTCGCCGGGCTTCGAGTCGCCGGACTTGCCCTCCGAGGACTTCGACTCGCTGCTTTTCGACTCGCTGCCGCCCTTTGACTCGCCGCCCCCGTCCTTCGTCTCTCCGGCAGCGCCGGTCTTCTTCTTCCCGTAGTCGGTGTTGTGGAAGCCGGAGCCCTTGAAGTGGATCGCGACGGGGTGCAGGACGCGCTCGGCGGGGGCGCCGCACTCCTGGCACTCGGTCAGCGCCTCGTCGCTCATCCGCTGGATCACGTCGAAGACGTGGCCGTTGGTGCATTTGTACTCGTAGATCGGCATGACGGTGGGCGATTATCGCAGCCGGTACGGTTCAGCCATGGCAAGCGCCGAGCAGGAGACCCGCGGCACCGAAACCTCGATGGAGGAGATCGTCGCTCTCTGCAAGCGGCGCGGCTTCGTCTTCCCCTCCTCGGAGATCTACGGCGGCCTCGGCTCGACCTACGACTACGGCCACTACGGAGTGCTCCTGAAGAACAACGTCAAGGCCGAGTGGTGGCGGGCGATGCTGCAGGAGCGCGACGACATCGTCGCGCTCGACTCGGCGATCCTCCAGCACCCACGGGTCTGGGAGGCGTCGGGCCACCTGGAAGGCTTCACCGACCCGCTGGTCCAGTGCCTGGGCAAGTGCAAGCGGCGCTGGCGCGAGGACCATCTGCGCGAGGCGGTCGAGGCCGCAGGCGGCGACCCCGAGGCGGAGCTGCGCTGCCCCGAGTGCGGCGGCGAGCTCTCCGAGCCGCGCCAGTTCAACCTGATGTTCGAGACCCACGTCGGCCCGGTGGCGGGCGAGGGCTCCGAGGTCTACCTGCGGCCCGAGACCGCGCAGGGCATCTTCATCAACTTCAAGAACGTGCTCAGCTTCGCCCGCAAGAAGCCGCCGTTCGGGATCGCCCAGATCGGCAAGTCGTTCCGCAACGAGATCACCCCCGGCAACTTCATCTTCCGCACCCGCGAGTTCGAGCAGATGGAGATGGAGTTCT
>DAIRWC010000187.1:1597-3956 GCA_036802505.1 Solirubrobacterales bacterium | reverse complement strand
ACTACCACCCGGCCGTATGCGAGGCCGACCACTCGGCCGTTCCGCTGCTGGTCTTGACCGCCGATCGGCCGCCGGAGCTGCGTGGGATCGGCGCCGGCCAGGCGATCGACCAGCTCAAGCTCTACGGCGATTCCGTGCGCTGGTTCTGCGAGGTGGGCACTCACGACGCCGATGACGACGGCCTGCTGCATTTCCGTGCGACCGCCTGTCGCGTCTTTGCCGCTGCGCGGGGCGAGCAGCGCGCCGGCCCGGTCCATCTCAACTTTCCCTTCCGCGAGCCGCTGGCTCCGCTACCTGAGGACGGTGCGGTGACCGCCACCGACCCACTTGCCCTTGAAGGCCGCGGCGACCATCCGTTGACCGCGGTGACGCCGATCGATATGGAGCCCTCGCAGTTCCTGCTCGACGAGGTGGCGAAACACATCGCCGAGGCCGACATCGGCGTGATCGTCGCCGGGCGCCAGCTCGACCCCGAGCTGCGCGAGCCGCTCGCTCATCTCGCCCGCGTCGCCGGATACCCGATCCTCGCCGAGCCGACGTCGCAACTGCGCTGCGGTCCGCACGACCGCTCCCACGTCATCAGCACCTACGACCTGCTGCTGCGCGACGAGCGGTTCCGCGGAACCGCCTCGCCCGACCTGGTCCTGCGTTTCGGCGAGATGCCGACGAGCAAGCCGCTGCGCTCCTGGCTGGCCGAGTCCGGCGCCGACCAGATCGTCGTCGATCCGCTTGGGGACTGGAACGAGCCAACCCGCAGAGCGGCGGCAATCCTCCGCGCCGACCCGACCGAGCTGGCATCTGGCTGGGCAGCGCGGTTAGGCGAGGAGCGCCCTGCGCCGGCGATGTGGCTGGAGGCGGAGCAGGCCGCCCGGAAAGCGATCGAGGCAGAGCTCGGCGCCAGCGAAGCTCTCACCGAGCCGGGCCTGCAACTTGCACTCGGCGCCGCCTACCGTGACGGCGAGCTCGTCTACACCGCCTCGAGCATGCCGATCCGCGATCAGGAGGCCTTCCTGCCAAGCGGCGACGCCGACGTCACCTTCCTCTGCAATCGCGGCACCAACGGGATCGACGGCCTGATCTCCTCCGGCATCGGCGCGGCCCACGCAACCGGCAAGCCCACCACGATCGTCACCGGCGACCTCGGCCTGCTCCATGACATAGGCGGCCTCGCCGCCCTCCGCGACATCTCCACCCCGGTCCGCATCGTCGTGATCGACAACGAAGGCGGCGGAATCTTCCACTTCCTCCCCCAAGAGCAGGCTCTCGACAGCGCCGAGTTCGAGTCCCTCCTCGGCACCCCACGCAGCGTCAGCGTCGCCAAGGCCGCAGCCCTCTTCGACCTCCCGCACCAAAAGCTCGACTCCCTGAACGACCTCCCGAACGCCCTCTCCAAGGGCACCGGTCTGATCGAGGTAAAGACCAACCGCAAGACCAACACCACCCTCCACCAACAGCTCACCCAACGCATTCATGCTGCTCTAGCGAACCTTCGGTAGCGCCTACTCAGCCACGAGCGGCAGCAGCGCCTGCAGCTTTACCTCGGTCTCGGCCAGCTCGGCCGCGGGGTCTGATCCGGCCACCACTCCCACCCCCGCGAAGAGGCGGGCCTCTCGGTCGCGGAGCAGGGCGCTGCGCAGGGCGACGCAGAACTCGCCGTCCTCGGTGGCGTCCATCCAGCCGACCGGGGCGGCGTACCAGCCGCGGTCCATTTGCTCCAGGTCGGCGATCGTGTCCGCGGCACCGGGCCAGGGCTCGCCGCCGACCGCCGGGGTCGGGTGGAGCATCCCCGCCAGCTCGACCGCCGAGCGCGGTTCGGCCAGCTGGGCGATCACCGGCGTCGCCAGGTGCTGGATGTTGGCGATCTTGATCACCTCCGGCTCCGGGGGGGTCTGCACCCAGACCGCGTGCGGGCGCAGCTTGCGGACGATGCGCTCGGCGACGATCTGCTGCTCGCGGCGGTTCTTGTCGCTGCGCAGCAGCTGCTCGCCGAGGTGGTCGTCGACGGCGGGATCCGAGCTGCGGCGCGTGGAGCCGGCCAGGGCCACCGTCGAGGCGCCCGCACCGGAGCGCCTGATCAGAAGCTCCGGGGTCGCGCCGAGGAAGGCCGCCTCCGGGGTTCCGCGGCAAAAGCAGAAGCAGGACGGGAACTGCTCACGCAGCGCCCCGAAGATGGCCGCGGGATCGTGGGCGGCTGCCGCCTCGACCGTCACCTCACGGGCGAGCACGACCTTGCTCATCTCGCCCCGGTCGATCCGCTCTGTGGCGGCGGTGACGGCCGCTTCGAAGTCGCTGGGCGGGTGCACGCTGCGAATCTCGGGGCGGCCGGTCGGGTGCGGATCGAGCATCGGCAGCGGATCGG
>DAIRWC010000187.1:0-1587 GCA_036802505.1 Solirubrobacterales bacterium | reverse complement strand
CAGGCCGGCGAGTCGGGCCGTAGCCCGCTCGACCGACGCCACCGGATCGTCGCCGGGAGAGATGACGACGTTCGCGGTGAGAAAGCACCTGCCGCCAGTGCTGCAGAGCGAGAGCTCGGGCAGGATCAGCGACGCCGGCGAGAACGAAGACCAGGCCGAGGACGCCGCCCCCTCGGGGTCGAATGCGAAGCCGCCGGTCCATACGGGCCCCGCCCCGGATGGAAGGCCGGTCGGCTCGTCCAGCACGGCACCCTCGTTGAGCCGCAGGCACTCCCGGGCCACATCGCCGAAGCGGCCATCGCCCCGCGAGCCTGCCTCGTGGGCGACGCCCATCGCCGCCAGCGCGAACCCCCGATCCGGCTGCTCCCAGCAGAACCAGTGGTCTGAGGCCAGGCGCGATGCGAAGACGGCGGCACAGGGGTCGACTTCCTCGACCGGCACCGTGGCGCTGACCAGCGTGCGCCGGGATCGCTCGGCGGCCTGCTCCGCGCCATCGCGCAGCAGGCTTTGCAGCTGGCTAGTCGCCGCCTCGAGCAATCGCTATCTCACCCGTGCGGACCATTTCGATCAGGCCATGAGGGCGGATCATCCGCTCGAAGGCCTCGATCTTGTCGGCCGAGCCGGTGACCTCGATCGTCATCGCGCGCCGCGAGACGTCGATGATCTTGGCCCGGAAGATCTCGGCGAACTGGATGATCTCGGCGCGGCTCTCGACCGCGGCGGAGACTTTGAACATCGCCATCTCGCGAGCGACCGTCTCCTCGGGCTCCATGTCGCGGATTTTCAGCACGTTGACGAGCTTGTGCAGCTGCTTGGTCACCTGGTCGATCGGGTGGACGGCGCCGTCGAGGGTGAGCGTGATCCGCGAGACGCTCGGGTCGTCGGTCGGTCCGACCGCAAGCGTGTCGATGTTGAAGCCGCGACGCGAGAAGAGCCCCGCGATCCGCGCCAGGACGCCGGGTTTGTTCTCGACCAGGATCGAGAGGATGTGCTTGCGCCCGCTCAGCTGACCGGGCACGTGCAGGTCCTCCAGCTTGACCATCTGCGGCGTGCCGGCCTCCATCAGCTCACCGCCTTCGGAGCCTCGACCATGTCCCTCGCCGCTTCGCCGGGCGGGATCATCGGGTAGCAGTTCTCCTCCTGGGCGACGCGCACGTCGAGCAGCACCGGGCCGTCGGTCTCGAGCGCCTGCGTCATCGTCCCCTCCAGCTCGTCGGCGTTCTCGCAGCGCATGCCGGTTGCGCCGAAGGCCTCCGCGAGCTTCACCCAGTCCGGGCTGTCCCCCATCTGCACCGAGCTGTAGCGGCGGTCCCAGAACAGCTCCTGCCACTGGCGGACCATTCCCATGTAGCCGTTGTTCATCAGGAAGATCTTGACCGGAATCTCTTCGGTGACACAGGTCGCAAGCTCCTGGCAGTTCATGATCAGGCTGCCGTCGCCGGCGAGGCAGACGACGTCGTCGTCGGGCCGGGCGACCTTGGCGCCGACCGCGGCCGGCAGGCCGAAGCCCATCGTCCCCAGGCCTCCGGAGTTGATCCAGTGGCGGGGCTGCTCGAAGCCGTAGTACTGCGCTGCCCACATCTGGTG
>DAIRWC010000186.1:3711-3998 GCA_036802505.1 Solirubrobacterales bacterium | reverse complement strand
GGATACGCTGATCCCGGTGCTCTTCGCCGGCGTGGTGGGCTCGATCTCCTTCTGGGGCTCGAACATCGCCTTCGCCAAGCTCCAGGACCTGATCCCGACCCGGCCGCTCGCCGTCCCCGGTCAACAGGTGATCAACATCGTCCTGCTGATCGGAATCGTCGCCGCCTGCGTCGACATCGCGACCAACAACGGCGACCCCTCGCAGGCGATCTTCATCGGCATCCTGATCGCCGCGGCGCTGCTCGGCAATCTCGTCGTGCTGCCGATCGGCGGCGCCGACATGCCGG
>DAIRWC010000186.1:0-3701 GCA_036802505.1 Solirubrobacterales bacterium | reverse complement strand
TGATCTCACTGCTCAACGCCTTCACCGGTCTCTCCGCCGCCGCGGCGGGCTTCGCCCTCGACAACGTCGCATTGATCGTCGCCGGCACCCTGGTCGGCTCCTCCGGCACGATCCTGACGATGGAGATGGCGACGGCGATGAACCGCTCTGTCGCCAACGTCCTCTTCGCCGGCTTCGGCGGTGCTCCGGCGGGTGGCGGGGGAGGTCCAGGCGAGGAGCGACCGCACGTCTCGATCGGCGCCCAGGACGCGGCGATCAAGCTCGCCTACGCGGACACCGTCGTGATCGTCCCCGGCTACGGCCTCGCCGTCGCCCAGGCCCAGCACGCGATCAAGGAGGTCGCCGACGAGCTGGAGAAGCGCGGCGTCACGGTCAACTACGCGATCCATCCCGTCGCCGGCCGCATGCCCGGCCACATGAACGTGCTACTCGCCGAGGCCGACGTGCCCTACGAGCAGCTGCGCGAGATGGAGGACATCAATCCCGAAATGCCGCGCACCGACGTGGCGGTCATCGTCGGCGCCAACGACGTCACCAATCCGGCGGCCAAGAACGATCCGGACAGCCCGATCGCCGGCATGCCGATCATCGAAGTCTCCGAGGCCCAGCAGGTGATCGTGATCAAGCGCTCGCTCAGCCCCGGCTTCGCCGGCATCGACAACGACCTCTTCTACGAACCGAACACCTCGATGCTCTTCGCCGACGCCAAACAGGCCGCGGCGGACATAGCCGGCGAGATCCAGAACCTCTAGCGCCACCCCCGAGGAGGGGGAGAGATTGACGGCCTGTGCTCTTAGCAGTGCGTGGACGAGCGGGGGCAGGGGACCGTGGAGTGGGTGGGCGTCGTCGCCGTGGTCGCATTGCTGCTCGCTGCCCTGGTTGCTGCTGGCGTGCGGGTTCCGGGCACGGCGCTGGCACGGGCGGTGGCCTCGCGGGTGCTCTGCGCGGTGTCGATGGCCGACGGGTGCGGGGACGAGCCGGCGCTGATCGCTACCTATGGCTCCGACGTCGGCGAGCTGGTGCGCAGGCACATGCCGACGATCTTCTTCGAGCAAGGATCTCGCGCGCTACCAGTGGATTTTCGGCGCTGTCGCGACACGACCTGCGGCGATGGCACGGCTCGTGGTCTGGTGCACGAGACCGATGCCGGCCTGCCGGTGACGGCATTCGTCCACGTGATCGATCGCGGCGACAACCTCTACGTCCAGTACTGGCTCTATTACGCCGACTCAGCCACCCTCCGTGGCGTGCCGATCGCCCGGGAACAGGGCTATCACCACGACGACTGGGAATCCGTCGACATCCGCATCGGAGCCGACGGCAGCGTCGATGAGCGGGCCTCCTCTCACCACGGCTACAACTACGCCCAGAGCCTCGCCAACGCCGGCTCCGACGCCGGCATCGGCCCGCTGAAGGACGCCGCCGAAGCGGTCGGCGCCCGCCCCGACAACGGCTGGGGGCCCGAGACCCACATGCTCGTCGTCTCCGGCGGCAGTCACGCCGGCAACGCGAATGGCTTCCTGCGCATCGATCGCGTCACCCCCGGTAGTCGCGTCCACCTCGTCCCCCTGGAGCCGATCGCGGCCGACGAAGGCGCTGCCTATCGCTTCGCGATCAGCCCGCCCTGGCGCAAGCGCGTCTGGCGCGACCCCGAGGCGAGCGGCACCGACTGAGGCGGCGAGTCCTATGTTGTGCCCCTCTGAGGGGCACAACATAGGACTCGCCCCGGCGCGCTACTTCGGCGGCATGCGCAGGGCGCCGTCGAGGCGGATCGTCTCACCGTTGAGCATCGGGTTGGCGACGATCTGCTCGACCAGCTGCGCGTATTCGGCCGGCCGTCCCAGCCGCGACGGAAAGGGGATGCCGGCGCCCAGCGCCTCACGAGCTTCCTCGGGCAGCGCCGCCAGCAGCGGCGTGTCGAAGAGGCCGGGGGCGATCGTCATGACTCGCACCCCGCGCGAGGCCATGTCGCGCGCCGCTGGCAGGGTCATGCCGACGATGCCGCCCTTCGAGGCGGAGTAGGCGATCTGGCCGATCTGGCCGTCGTAGGCGGCAATCGAGGCGGTGTTGACGCAGACGCCGCGCTCGCCCCCCTCGTCGGGCTCGTTCTCGCTCATTGCCGCCGCGGCGAGGCGCAGCACGTTGAAGGTCCCGATCAGGTTGACCTTGACCACGTTGGAGAAGAATTCGAGGTTGTGGGGACCGCCCCTGTGGGCGACGCGCTCGGCCCAGCCGATCCCCGCGCAGCAGACCGAGATTCGCAGGCCATCCGCGCCCACCTCCGCTGCCCGCTCGACAGCCGCCGCAACCGCAGCCTCGTCGGTCACGTCGGCCTCGACGAAGCTCGCGCCGAGCTCCCCCGCCAGCGCCTCGCCCTTCGCGGCGTTGAGGTCGGCGATGACGACGTTCGCGCCCGCGGAGGCCAGCGCCCGCGCGGTCGCCTCGCCAAGCCCCGAGGCTCCCCCTGCAACCAGCGCGCCTGTGTCTGAGATCTTCACAGCCGCCGCACCCTACCCGCTAGGGTTTCGCAATCGCCACCGAGGTGACGGCCAGCCCCATTTCCAAGGAAGCGATCGCGGACCGGCTCGCGGAGGCGCGCAGGCGCACCTACGAGCTGATCGAGCCGCTCGACGACGAGCAGCTCAACCGCGTCTACTCGCCGATCCTCAGCCCGCTCGCCTGGGATCTCGGCCACATCGCCAACTTCGAGGAGCTCTGGCTGGTGCAGACGATCGGCGAGCGCGAGTCGCTGCACGGCGAGCTCGGCCGCTTCTACGACGCGATCGAGAACCCGCGCAGGACGCGCGGCGAGCTGCCGATCCTGCGCGACGCCGAGCTGCGCTCCTACCTTGCCGAAGTGCGCGAGCGGACCATCGAGGTGCTCGACGAGGTCGACATCTCCGCCGACGCCGACGACCCCCTGCTGCGCGAAGGCTTCGTCTACGAGATGTTGCTCGCGCACGAGCAGCAGCACAACGAGACGATGCTGCAGCTCCTGCAGTCGGTCGATGGCTACGAACTGCCCCCGACCTGGTCCGGTGCGCCCGCGGACACGCCTGAATTCGAGATGGTCGCTATCGACGGCGGCGAGTACGAGATCGGCGCTCCCTCGACCGGCTTTGCCTACGACAACGAGCGCCCGCGCCACACGGTCACGCTCGCACCCTTCGAGATCGATCGAACCCCAGTGACCAATGGCGCGTATCTCGCCTACATGGAGGCGACCGGGGCGGAGCCGCCCCTCTACTGGGAGGGCGACGCTGGGACCGGCTGGGTGAGCGTTGCAAGGGGCCGTCGCGATCCGGTCGACCTCGCCCAGCCGGTGATTCACGTCTCCTGGCGGGAGGCCGACGCCTTCGCCCGCTGGGCGGGCAAGCGGCTGCCCAGCGAGCACGAGTGGGAGGCCGCCGCCGACCGCCTGCACGCCGTCGGCCAGGCCTGGGAATGGACCTCCTCCGACTTCGTCGCCTACCCCGACTTCGAGGCCTTCCCCTACCGCGAGTACTCCGAGGCCTTCTTCGGCGACGAGTACAAGGTCCTGCGCGGCGGCTCGTGGGCGACCGACCGCGCCGTCATGCGACCCAGCTTCCGCAACTGGGACCTGCCGCAGCGGCGCCAGATCTTCTCCGGCTTCCGCTGCGCGAAGGACGCCGGCCGATGACCCCCGGTGCCGCCGCCGAGCCGGTCGCGGCCTCGGCCGC